>JAOTWH010000019.1 GCA_029863035.1 Acidimicrobiia bacterium
TCCTCGTTCCTCGTTCTGACGAAAGACGAAGAACGAAAGACGAACGACTAGCGGAGGCGGATGGGAATCGAACCCACCAGGGACTTTTCAGCCCCTCAACGGTTTTGAAGTTCGGTGGCGGCCGTCCGTCGGGTGCCAAGGGGTGCCGGGGCGTGGTGCCGTGTGGGGAGCTCGGTGGATTGCCGTCCGTCTGGTGGTGGCGAGTGTGGTCTGTTCTCGGGAGGTTCGTTAGCAAGCGGTTTGCAGCGCCGGAGCAAGGATTGACGCGCGCAACGACCTAGCGACGGCGTGTCAGTGTTGAGGGATGTTCCTACGGTGGGCACGCGTAACCGAACGCCGAAGTGCCGATCTCGCGCACCGCCCCCTTGCGGGCGTTATCGCCCGTATTGGGTGATCTGATGCGCGAAGCGGCTCACCCGCCCTCGAAGCCCGTGGAGGTTCGAGTCCTCTCAGGCACGACGACGGAGCGCGGGTTTCCGTCCGCGACAACGTCGCCGGGGCCGTGAAGAAGACATTGGACGGAGCGGGCATCGACATCCCGTTCCCTCAGAGGGTCGGCGAGCTGCACAACGACGCGGTCGGCTGATTACGACGGGTTCACGGTGATGGTGGCGGTGAACTCACCAGCGTTGTTCCCGACGCCGCTGTCATTGATCCCAAGGAAGAGGCGCCCCTCCGTGTCGGCTTTGGACAGAAGCTGGCTGCCGACATGGAATGGTGCCCCGGCTTCGCCGATCCGCCCGATCAAGCCGGCGTGGTTCGCCTCCTTGAGCCCTTCTACGTTGAACTGCCGAGCTGTCGGGCTCGGGTTGCCGTTCGGGTCATTGAGGGCAACGTCAGGCGTCGACGGGGTGATGGCGCCGTCGGCCTCGATCAACACCCTGTCGTCGATGCTGAGGTCGATGCCGGTGTCGGTCCACTGTTCGGTGCCGGGCACCACGACAGACACCGGTTCCGAGGACTCTCCAGAGCCACAAGCCGCCGCGACCAACGCCAGAGCGATGATGGCTGCGGCGGACCGGAATCCTGGCCGAACCTGTCGGCTCATCTCCTTCCTGGCTCCGCTCAACGCCGAGATCAGCCGTATGCTCTTCGCCCGTGGTTTCGGTGGTGGCTGCATGGGTCGGTCTTTGGTTCGCATGTCGTGCTCCTCGCCTTGAATTCCGTACGCTCTCACCAATCAATCACAAGTGACCGTGGATCGGTCGATAAGTACTATAGTACTAATACTATGAATCAATCCTGTCAAGCGGCATGATCACCCAACATCTGAGTGTTGATTCGCAGTCGTCCATACCGCTCGTAGTTCAGCTGAGCTCGCAGGTGGCGTGGCTGATCGCGCGGGGTGAAGTGAGCGAGGGCGAGCGTCTGCCGCCCATCCGCGGTCTTGCCGAGGTGCTCGGCATCAATTTCAACACCGTGCGCGCCGCCTACAAACAGCTCGAAGCGGACGGCCTCGTTGTCACCCAACGCGGGCGAGGAACTTCGGTGCTCAGCTACCAGCGAGAACGCGACCTGGCGAGCAAAGCGAGCACGCGTAGCTTCACGATCGGGGTGATCATCCCCACCCATCTCGAGTTCTACGCCCCGTTTCTGAATGCGCTCGACTCGGCCTCAACCGATCCCTCTCTCTTGTTCATCTGTGTCGCGCATCAGGATCCGGCGAGGGGCCTTAGTTACCTCGACCAGTTGGTCGCCAAGAACGTCGACGGCATCATCGTCGCCGGGGCCATGGTTCCCTCCGAGATCGAAGCAGGCATCGACGGACAGCCGCCCATCGTGTTCGCTGATTTTCCTGGCGCTCCAGGGCCGTCGGTTCTTTTTGACCACGAGCAAGGCAGTGCGCTCGCCACTGCGCACATGTTGGAACATGGCCACCGGCGGATCGGCTTCATCGCCCCACCCCGTGAGCTGCCGTCAGCGGCACCGAAGTACGCCGGCTACGAACGTGCACTGGCACAGGCCGGAGTCGCTCTCCGGGCCGAGCTGATCGAGACCGCTCCCAACTTCGCCGTCGAGTCGGGCCACCGCGGCGCTCTTCGGCTGCTCGACCGGGACGACCCGCCGACGGCCATCGTCGCGGCAAGCGACTCGCTCGCGATCGGCACGATCCGCGCCGCACGAGAACTGGGCGTTTCGATCCCAAAGGAGCTCGCTCTCGTCGGCAACGACAACATCGCATCGGCCGGCGACACCGCGCCGCCGTTGACGACAATCATGGCTCCCGCCGCAGAGCTGGGAAGTCGCTCCATCGGCATGCTGGAACAGCTCATCGCAGGGCAGCCTCTCGAACACGCAGCCATCACTCTCGGCACTCGCCTGGTAGTGAGGCAATCGTGCGGGTGCCAACCCGCACACTGAACTTGTGACGCCATGAAGCTGAACCGGGTCGTCACGACCGGCGCTCAGATCCCCAGCTCTGGGCGAAAGCGAGGGCACCACCACAACGAGCCGATCAGAATGAAATCAGCCGGTGATGTGCGGTTGGCCTATCGCTCGGCGGAAGCGCAGGGCAGGGTTATGTGTGGTGCGGACGATGTACCGTCGCTGGAAGCCGTGGCATCGACAACCGCGTCATGGCAACCGATACGCCGGCTCCCACGGCCCGCCCGCAGCCGTCGTTTGCCAGGTGACCGAGCCGCCGCCACGCCACCGTGAACACCTCAGCTACCGCATCCTCAACCCGATCCCGGCAGACCCGACGCGGGCAATACCCATACACACTCCGATAGTGACTGCGGTACAGAATGACACCCGGCAGGGCAACTCCGCGGCCGATGAAGCATCCGAGATCCGGCACTATGCGCTCCTGCCTGTCGGTCCCCTCGCTGCAGGCGAGCAACAACGCTCGATAGCGGAGGCGGATGGGGATCGAACCCACCAGGGATCTTTCGACCCCTCAACGGTTTTGAAGTTCGGTGGCAGCCGTCCGTCTGGTGTTATCGAGTGCCTTCGTGTGCTGCCCTGTATGAAGCTCGGTGTATGGCCGTCCGTCTGGTGCTGGCGAGTGTGGTCTGTTCTCGGGAGGTTCGTTAGCAAACGGTTAGCAGCTCAAGGATGCCTCGTCCGGACCACCAATCCCGAATCCGAGTCTTCGCCCGGCGGGATCCCGTCCAGGAGTATCCGAGACGATCGCGGCAGTAGCGAAGGTCGAGCCGCCCCGACGCAGTCTGCGATGTGTCACCGGCTCAACAAGCCAATGGAAGAGACATGGACTGTCCACTATCCGTGTGTTCCGGACACTGCCTCCGTAGGGGCAGCAGATGGTGCCGAATCGAGGCATGACGCGGCCCATCTCAGAAGGAGGCAATCATGCGCAAACGGCTTTTACAGACCGGTCTTGCGGTGGCTCTGATCGCTACCGCCTGTGGGGACTCCGGAAACGGTGGACTTACCGTTGGGGAGTTGACAGGGCGCTGGAAGGCGGGAGGGCTCACCTTCCTCGAATTCAGTGAAGACGGCACCTACCGCATTGCACTCACCGACAACTTCACCAACTCCACGGTCGACCAAGGGCAATTCACGCTTGACGGGACACTGTTCACCTTCATTTCAAACGAGAACAGCACGGCTTGTGACGCAGGTCAACGCGGGAACTACGAGGTGGAGGTGCTCGAGAAGGGAACGTCCGGAGTTGACCGACTGATACAGGTTCAGTCGGAAGATGAATGCAGCACTCGAGGATCCACTGGAGATCTCACCCTGGTGCGCTTGTCGTGAGAGGTGATGTCACATGGGGTGTCCACGACCTAAGTCTCCCGGACAGTCCCTCCGTGAGGAGTGAAAAGGTGTTGAATCGGCCCATGACGTGGCAGACCGATCTAGGCGCGACCTTCGATGGCTTCGTGCGCGCTCACGCCAAGCCGGTCCTGGCCTACTGCTTGCGACGATCAGCCCACGCCGACGCCCACGATGCCGCGGCCGAGACGTTCTCGATCGCGTGGCGCAGATTCGACCAGGTTCCCGAGGGTGAGGCAGCGCTCTACTGGCTGTTTGGCGTTGCCCGCAAAGTCCTGGCGAACCAATACCGCTCCCAACAGCGGCGGCGTCGTCTCGCCTCGCGGTTCGGTGGGATGGCGACATCTGCCGAACCCTCGGCGGAGACGATCACGCTGCGAAACCAACGCGATCAGGAAGTCGTCGACGCCCTGGCTCGCCTCAACGAAGCCGACCGCGAAGTCCTGGCACTGATCGTGTGGGACGAGGTTCCTAGAGAGACCGCGGCGGACATGCTGAATATCTCCGTCGAGGCAGTGCACAAGCGGTTCCAGCGGGCTCTTCGCCGCATGGAGCGAGAACTGAAACGCCTGAACGGACACGGCAGCACGACCCCACCGATCATCGAGGAAGGAGGAGCGACATGAACGCACTCGAACGGCTCGAACGGGCCAATCCGGTGCCCAACCATGACCGCCTATTGGACGAACCTGGAGCCATGGATGCCTTCGTCTTCACCGTCGAGGAGAAGAGTGAGATCACGCACAAGAACGTCACCGATAGCGAGCCATCCGGTGCGGCTGGAGAACAGATATCTAGTGCAGCGCCCGAATCCCGCCTGATTCGAGGGCTGAGGAATCTACGTCGGGGGGAGCACAACTGGTTGGTAGCCGCCGCCGCCGCCGTAACCGTCCTCGCTGCCGGGGCGGCACTGGTGATGCTCACCAGCCCTAGCGGGGATTCAGACGCGGCAGCACCTGCCGGGTCAGATCAGGTTGCCGTCGTGCTGTCTGCTTATGACGCGCTGAACGCAGGTGACATCGATGCATGGATCGGGCATTTCACGGACGAAGCCATCGTCTTTGGGGCGACCACACCCATCGCTCGCAACCTTTATGAGGTTCAGTCCGCGGCCAACTACCAGGCCGTATTGGTGGAACGCTGCCGTCGGGTCGGGCCAACGTCGCAGGGCGAAGCGCAGGTGGAATGCACCATCACGGAAGCCGACGACTTCCACGGTGCGGGCGGCATCTCGCTGACGAGAAATGAGCTCTTCGTCGTGAACGAAGACGGCCAGATCAGCGAGGTCAGTGCGCAGGTGATCGCCTTCACCCAGCCGGGCTATTACGTGTTCAATCAGGCGTTCTTCGACTGGCTGCGCATCGCACATCCCAACGTCCACGACGAAATCAGGCCGGAGCTCACCACACACTTGCCGGAGAGGCCGGAGCACATGCGCACCGCGCTCGACTTCGTGGATGAGTTCCTCGCTCAGTCCGACGTGTACCCGATCACCGACGGGTCGTAGGCCAGGGGTTGACCGACCTGATGACGCCTCGGCCCACCTCTCTTGTGTGGTGGGAGGATTCCTCTTGTCACCGGGGCGCACTGAGCCCGGCTAGTAGCAACACAACGGCCAGAACCCGACTATGGAGCCCGAGCTTGATGAAGATGCAGTCTTTTCGCGGAGGCGGATGGGAATCGAACCCACCAGGGATCTTTCGACCCCTCAACGGTTTTGAAGACCGCGGAGCCCACCAGGCACTCTGACGCCTCCAGGTTCGAGACTATCGGAGCCGACGGAGCTAGAGGGCCGGTCGTCCCGAGCTGAAGACAGCCACCGAAATGGCGCTAAGCGCCGTCACCTGGCCTACAAGGAACCCGACTCCCACTCGGATATCGGGATCACCTGAAGCCACGACGATGGCCAATGCGGCCGCCGCCAGCGCCACAACCCAGGCGACGGCCAGGAACCCGGTGTGGCCCCGCGCCACAAGGATCTGCGTTGCTGCCAGCGACGCCATCGATGCAGCCACTCCGGCAACTATCAATCCGGCCAGAGCAGAGCTAGGCCGGAACTCGGCACCGAAGAGCAGTTCGACCGCCACCGGCCCCAATACCCGCCCGACGCCATAGCCAGCAGCCGCCATGATCAGACCGAAAACAACGATGCGACGACCCCAGACGTGAAGCGCACGCCCATGACCCTCAGCCACAGCTCGGGACATCGGATGCAGGATCCGTGCCACCAGGCTGTATCCAAGGGTCAGGGGCGCTCGCATCAAGATGAGGGTGAAGAAGAAGACACTGCTCACCCCGGGAGCGGCATCCATCGCCTTGACCACGATGGGCCCGGCGGCCAGGACGATGTTGGATGCGCCGTTGGCGACCACGTAGCTGCCAAGGAATTTCGCGGCGCTGGGAGCGGTGTGCGGCTCATCGTCGCGCACGATCCGAAACGGCCGCCAGGCGAAGATGACTAAGAACCCGGTCACCATCGCCCACCCAACCGGAACGCTGCGAGGCGCCGCCGCCAGCACCGCCAACAGGACAATGAATCGGAGCGTGGACTCGCCTGCGGTGGCGAAGCCGTAATTGCGGTACTGCATGGAGCCGGCCAGCCGGCCTCGCCCAAACGCGAAGACCCCATACCCCAGAACTATTAGGCCAGCCTGGAGTGCATGAACGCCTTCGCCGCTCAGCAGCTGATCGCGACCGGCGTACAGGACGACGCTCACCGCCACGGCGGCAACTCCCACGGTGCCAGCCAGCAGAGGCAGATCTTGGCGAAGCGGGTGCGAAGGAGAAATCGCCAGCCTACGAATGGTCAACTGTTCGATCGGCAGCAAGACGATGGCGAACGCCAGGAAATGAATGGTCCACAGCTGAGCGATGGGCTCGAACTCGATCTTTCCGAGCGCCCGACCTCCAACCAATTGGAACAGGTAGGCCATGAGGGCTGCGACGACCACGCCGACCACCATCCCCACCGTTCCGTCTCCGCGAGAACGCAGGCGCGGAGAATCGGGCAAGGGTTCGGCCATCGAGCCAGAGTACCTCCGACGCCGCACCAACTCGCTTAGCGATCTCCAACCGACGATTGACTCTTGGCGTAACCTTGGTTGATGGGCCGCACCATCGAGCAGCGATTAGATGAGGCACGGAGCCAGATCGAGAGGTTGAGCCCGCAGGCCGCGTCGCAGGCCCTGGAGGAGGGTGCCACGCTGATCGACACGCGTTGTGGCGACGACCGCACCGCCGAAGGAATCGTGCCCGGGTCGGTTCACTTTCCACTGTCGGTCCTTGAGTGGAGAGCCGATCCCTCGTCTGACGCCTCGGACCCGGCCGTCACCGACTTCGACCGTCATCTCATACTCATGTGCAATGACGGATTCTCTTCATCGCTGGCGGGGGCACGGCTGGTCGACATAGGCCACCGCAAGGTCGCCGACGTCGTCGGTGGTTTCCGAGCCTGGAAGGAAGCCGGGCTGCCGGTTAGCTGAAACGTTCCTCCCATGCTGCGATATCGGCAACGGAGCTGTTGCCGCCGCACAGAATGAGCAGCACATGATCGTCTGGTTGGAATCGCTCTGCGAGTTGGGAAGCGGCGGCCAAGGTGCATGAAGCGGCCGGTTCGGTGAGCACCTTGACTCTCTCCAAGATGAATCTGAGCTCACGGTAGGCATCGCGGTCCGACACCACCGTCACCCCCTCCAGATACGCGCTGGCGGCGGCAAGCGTGTCTTCTGAGACAAAGGGAGCACCGAGCGTCTTGGCGATCGAGGTGGGCTCCATGGTCGATATCTCGCCCTTTTCCAGGGCTCGATGCATGGCGTCGGCCCCTTCGGTCTCAACCCCCCAGATCCGGACCTCGGGCTTGTTCGCTTTGAGCGCAGTGGCAACGCCTGTCATGAAACCTCCGCCTCCGATCGACACCAGCACATCGGTCACCTGTGGCATATCGTCGAGAATCTCTAGACCCACCGTGCCGTTGCCTGCCATCATGTTCGGGTTGTCGAACGGATGGGCTGACGTCATCCCCCGGGCCCCCTCCTTTTCCACCATGTCGAAAGCCTCCGCCAGAGTGGCCGTCAGGGTCACCTCGGCTCCGTAGGCCTTGGTCGCCTCCACATAGTTCGATGGAGTGAACTGCGGCATCGCGATGTGACATGCCACACCGAGCTCTCGGCAAGCGAAAGCCAACCCCTGGGCGAAATTGCCGCCACTCACCCCGATCACACCAGCGGCGCGCTGGCGGTCTGTGAAGCCCAGCACCTGGCTGAAGGCGCCTCTCGGCTTGAAAGATCCGGTCTTTTGGAACATCTCCAACTTGAGATAGGCGTTGGTACCGAGGCGCTCGCTGATGGTGCGACTCTGGACGAGCGGCGTACGCGCTATCAAAGCCTCGATTCGACTGCGGGCGGCGACAACGTCATCGAGGGTGATCACGCGCCCGAAGCTAGCCCGCTCTATCCAGAACTCTGGATGTAGCGCTCCAGTTGTTCGATCATGAACTCGCGCTCGGAGATGACAGCCTTGACCACGTCTCCGATGGACACCACCCCAACGACGCTGTCGCCGTCCATCACAGGGAGATGGCGGATGTGCTTGTCGGTCATCACAGCCATGCAATCCTCGACGGTGTGCTCGACAGGCACCACGACAACGCGTGACGTCATGATCTCGGACACCGGGGTCCCCTTGGAGGTGAGGTCGTTCAAGATCACCTTGCGGGCGTAATCGCGCTCCGACATGATCCCCATGAGTTCGTCGCCCTCCATGACCAGAACTGCACCGAGGCCCTTATCTGCCATGAGTTCGAGCGCCTGGAACACAGAATCGCTTGGCCGAACCGACCAAACTTCTGACCCCTTCGTTTCAAGAATGTGTGCCACAGTCTTCACAAGCCACCTCCCATCGGTGGCGCAACGATAATCGATGGCTCACACGATTGGCTTACCGGGGCGAGCCTCGCCTGGTACGCCTTATGCCTGCCGCCGACAATGTGGCGGCCGGAACGCCCGCTTCGCGCCATGCTGAGTAGCTGATCCCCTTGCGCTCGGAATAGCCGCTGGCATAGCGAACGAATTGCTGCTCAAGTGACTTGGCGTCGTCTTGGTGATTGAGCGCCTTGAGGCTGTCCTCCAGGTCCATTCGTTTCTGGGTCAACTCGACGCGACGGAGAGGATCCTGCTCGTTGGCGATGGCCGTCTCCAGCTTCTTGATTCGTGCCCTTTGGCTGCCGGCCGTCACCGGGCGGCCAGGTCGACGGGAGTTGATCGACTCGAGATACCCCTTGATAGCGGCGGCCTCGGTCCTGCCTCTCGACAGAGCATTCTTGTGGTTCTGTGACATCGCCATTCGCTGAATCCCTCCTGATACGGAACAGACCCATTCAACCACGTTGGGGCAGGTTCTAGACCGTTGAGCTGTCGCGGCGAAGCGCCAAGGCCAACACAACTCCCAACGCGGCCACTAGCGCTGCCGCCAGGAAGGTCTCGGCGATGGCAGTTGATGTGACCTCGACCTGTGCCGCGCTGAGTGCGTCCTGGTATCCGGGGTCGGACAAGGGCGGCAGATCCAAGCCCTGGCGTAGCACATTGAACCGATGAAGACCCCAAGCGGTTAACCCCGACAAGCCCACAGCCAGCCCGGTCAGGCGAGCGACGATCACCAGAGCGGCGGCCGAGCCCCGCTGTCCCTCGGATGCCGCGCTGACAGCGGCGGCGTTCGTGGGAGCCGTCATCAACCCAAATCCCACCCCCAGTATCGCGAGTTGCCAGGCCATGGTGCCGAAGCCCACGTCCGCGTCCCAGCTGAAGCCCATGATGAGAAAGGCCACCGCGACCAATCCCAGCCCCACCACTGTGGGACGCCGGTAGCCAACCCGGTCCGTCGTTCTTCCGCCGAAGTACGCGAACAGGGCCATGGCGATCGTGAGGGCGCTGAGAACCCGACCGGAAGCCAACGCCGACTCAATTTCTTCGCTCTCGATCACATTGACGAAGAGAGGTACGTCGACCATGGCGATTATCAAGGCTGCACCGGCCAAGAAGTTGACTCCAAGGGCAACCGACAGGTTGGGGCGAGAGAACAAACCAAGATCGATGGTCGGCGAGCTGGCTCGGCGCTCCCACCAGACGAACAGGCCGATCGCAGCGATCGCTAACGCCCAGAACGGAAGGGTTGAATAGCCCACCTCGCCGGTCAGCTCGTCGAGACCGCTAACCGATTGGATCTCGGACGATTCGAGCAGGGCCACATTCAGGGCCACCAGTCCAACGGTGAGAGAGCCAGCGCCCACCCAGTCCACCCTGCCCCGTTGGGTTGGGGAATCATGGTGACGCAAGACGATCCATGCGGCCACCAGCCCCACTAGTGCCAGAGGCACGTTGAGATAGAACTGCCAACGCCAGCTAAGGAACCGAATCAGGAAGGCACCGAACATCGGACCCCAAACCCAACCCATGGTGTCCACCGCCGCCAACACACCCAATGCCGAGGCGCGCTTGGCCGGCGGATACAGGTCGGCCACTACAGCCAACCCCACCGGCACCAGCGCCCCGCCGCCGATCGCCGACAGCACCCTCCCCACCAACAGAACCGAGTAGGAATCGGCCACCGCGATGACCATCGAGCCCACTGCGAAGAGACCAAGCGCCGACACGTAGACACGGCGACGACCGAATAGGTCGCTGACCCTGCCAGCGAAAGGCATTACCGCCACATAGGCGATGAGGTAGCTGTCGACGATCCAGGCCGCCTCGTCAAACCCGCCGGGAAGCGCAATGTCGAAGTCCGAGATCATCGAGCGCAACATCGTGGTCACGACGGTCAGGTCGTCGGCGGCCACGAATACACCGAAGGCAACGACGGTCAAGACCAGCCACTGCGGCGGCCTGTGCTCCACCTATTCGGTCTCTGGCGGCTCGATCGTCACTGGCTCGTCGAAGTCAGAGAAGCTCACCGTCCACTGGCTGGTTCCTCCGCCGGTGTCGAATGTCACCTGTTCAACGTGCGATGTTGTGGCGTCGATGGCAACGAGGATCTCAACCTCCGGCTCTGCGACCAGCCCAGCAGTGATGACTTCAACCTGAGAGCCTTGCAGTGTTCCCGTGATCGCGTAGCTGTCAACCCCTTCGGAAGGGCCGCTGAACTCGGCGCCTTCAACACCGCCAGCGAGCATCGCCCCCAGGCCGATGTCGGGGTCGAACAGAGTGAGCGGGTCGAATCCGAAGTCTGGCGGGAGCCGCTCCCACTCGCTGGTGATCGGATTCGTGATCCACTGGTCTTCGCCGATGTTGATCGCACCGACCTCCGCGGTGATCCCGAAGACCTTTACTTGCACCACTGCCTGGAATGATGCCGGTGCTTGGTACTGACCTTCCGCACTAGATGCAGCCAGCAGCTCGGCACCATCGATGAAGACAGGGTCCCCGTCCACTTCGATGCGGAATCGAACACTCTCCAAATCCTGCAGCACCGGACCTGCCTTGGCCAGGGCGTCTACCGCGCTGGCCGGGCCAAGCGTGGTTGGTGGTCCCCCAGATGAGCCACCGCAAGCGGCGACGACAACCAGGAAAGCCGACGAGAAGATGATCCGTGCCATGTGGCGATGTTATGGGCTGGGGCACCGATTCAGATGGTGTCGAAGTAGCGGGCTAGCTCGGCTTTGAGGGCATCCATCGAATCGAACACGAAGAGGATTTCGTTCTGCTCGTTGACCGCTTTGTCTCTGGTGAGCACGTTGTCGATGGTGAATTCGCGGCGCTCGGTGACACCATCTGCGGCCTTTCGCATCTCGTCGCCTCCCGACATGAGCCCGGTGCCAAAGATCTTCACATCTCCGCCTTGGCGCACGAGGCCGAATTCAGTTGAGAACCACGCGAGGCGCTTGATGCTCTCCTTCTGCTCGCCGGTTGCAGACCGAAGGTAGGTGGGGGCGAACATCTCCTGGAGACGGGCGTACTCGGGCAGAGCCATGAACGGCAGGTGGCCGAAGACATCGTGGAACATGTCGGGCTCGGGGGTCCAATCCAGCTCCTCCCACGATCGCATGTAGTCGGTGATGAGGAAGTGCTTCATGTCGAATTGGCGATACCACTCATCGGAGTCCGTGTACCTCACATCGGTGCGGACGATCTCCCATCCGGTGGCCGGAGTGATCTTCGAGTTGAGGTAGTCCACTGTTGGAACCTCGTCCGGCGGCAGATCGAGGATGGCGAACCCATCTAGATACTCACTACAGGCGTACCGCTCGATAAGGGGAATCTGACGGTGATACAGCTCCGCCCAGGTCTCGTGCTGCTGCGGTGTGAACTCCTCCAATTGCGCCTCCAAGATATCCGCCCCCTGATCCGACAGTCGCCTTTCGAGCGTAGTACCGGTTGGTGTGGTTTCATGGGGGTATGGCCGATCGACACACTGAACGCGGCCGACGGCGCCTTACCGCCTCGGTTACCGACCTCGAGGTGGTGCGCCAGCGCGCCATGCTGGTTGGCGTTCTCATCAAGGGCCAAGATCTGGCCGCCGCCGAGGCCAGCCTCGAAGAGCTTGCGCTGTTGGTAGACACGGCTGGCTCGGAAGCCGTGGAAACCGAACTGCAGCGCAGATCGGCATACGACCCGGCGACGCTCATCGGGAAGGGCAAAGCCGAGGAGTTGGCAGGGGTGGTGAAGGCGATGGACCTTGACCTGGTGGTCTTCGACCACGACCTCACTCCGAGCCAACAGCGCAACCTGCAGGCCGCGTTCGCAGTGGACGTTGTGGATCGCGAGGCGGTGATACTCGACATATTCGCTCAGCACGCCACCAGTCGCGAAGGCATGCTCCAGGTCGAGCTCGCCATGCTTCGCTATCGCCTGCCCCGGTTGCGGGGCAGAGGCATCGAGCTGAGCCGACTGGGCGGAGGTATCGGAACTCGAGGCCCAGGCGAAACACAGCTTGAGAGCGATCGACGACGCCTGACGAACCGTATCCGCAAGCTGGAAGAACAGCTGGAACATCTCACCCGGATCAGGGCAACCCAACGAAAGGCTCGGATCGGATCGGCCAAACACGAGGTTGCCTTGGTGGGATACACCAACTCCGGCAAATCCACGTTGCTCAATCACTTGACCGATGCCGGGGTGCTGGTGGAGGACAGGCTGTTCTCAACGCTCGACTCCACTGTCCGTCGCCTCGAACTGCCCGATGGCCCAGAGATCCTTGTGGCAGATACGGTCGGATTCGTACGCAACCTGCCTCACCACTTGATCGAGGCGTTCGCCTCGACTCTGGATGAGGCCACCCATGCAACCGTCCTGTTACATCTGGTCGACTCGGCGGACGCCAACGCCGAGGCTCAGATAGCGGCCGTGCACGAGGTCCTGGCTGACATCGGGGCCGGCGATGTGCCAGAGCTGTTGGTCCTGAACAAATCGGACATCGCCGAACCACAGGGTCTCAACCGCCTGCGGCTGTTGCACCCCGAAGCCGTCCCGATTTCCGCTTTGACCGGCGACGGCATCGAAGAGCTGCTGGCGGCCGTCATCAAGTTGCTCAGTGTCGGCACCACCGAAGTTGAGCTTTTCGTACCATATGCCCGCGGGGAAGTGATGGCTGAACTCCATCGCCGCGGCGAGGTTCTCTCCCAAGACCACCAGTCCGAGGGCTCGATGGTGCTGGTTCGACTGCCGGAGGACGCTGTAACCGATTTCAGTGCCCTAATCCGACCCTAGATCGGACAAATCGCGGCCTAAGGACTCAACGGTCGGTCCATACAGGCCGATGCTTAGTGTCGAATGAAGATCCTGACAAGGGTTGCCGACGCGCCTCATGCATTCGAGCCCGAACGGGTGTTTGTCAAACTCGTGCTGTGGGCCGGATGCCTCACCGCGCCCTGGATGGCGATCCTCTACTTCTTCGATCAAAACACCGAATACCTCTCTGTAGCAGGCTCGGCGCTTGTGGTGGGCCTCGCCGCTGTGTACCAGCTGAGAACAGGGCGGCTAAGACCGGGCCGGTTGACCGTTCTCATCGCCACCTTGATGGCCATCCAGCTGCCCATCTTCCCTGAGTCCGCCGAGGTCACTCGCGCCATTCCCTTCGGGGTGGCGGCGATCGGTGCTGTGGGGAGCCCGTTCATCAAGAAGCGTTGGTTCATCCCCTATTCCGTCTATATGGGTGCGGTCTACATGTCGCAGCTCTATTGGGCACCACACGGGGTGCGAAGCAACTCCATTCTCAGCCTCGGATTCGAGGTGGCGCTGTTCGGCGTCATCTCAACTTCGCTGCGATGGGTCGCCAACACATCGGCCACCACCAGTCTTCGGTACCAGAACCTCTTCGAACGGGTACCCACCTCGATCTGGCAGGAGGACTTCACCGATGTTGGACAATGGCTAACCGATCTGCGGCGCCGGGGCGTGCGTGATCTGGCTGCGCATCTGGAGAGCGACCCAACGCTGCTGGACCAGGCCATCGCTCTCATCAGAGTGACCGATGTCAATCCGGCGACCATCCGAATGCTGAACGCCGAAGGACGAGATCAAGTGCTGGGGCACATAGACGCCAGAACGCTTACAGTCGATACTCGCCAGTCGTTCGCAGCTCAGCTCGTCGCCGTCTGGGAGGGGCACGACGCAGTCACCACCGAGGTGCTTGGAACCACGATCGATGGAGCACCGCTGGAGGCGGTACTGCACTGGACGGCGCCCAAGGACGAGTTCGGAAGACTCGACCTGGAGCAAGTGGTTGTCGCCATCATCGACGTCACCGATCTCAAAGCCGTGCAACGTGACCTGATGGCGGCGAAAGAGGCAGCAGAGCTAGCCAGCATCACCAAGTCGGAATTCCTGGCCAACATGAGCCACGAGATAAGAACGCCGATGAACGCCATCCTTGGGATGACCGAGCTGGCGCTGGTCACTGAGTTGTCTGCAGAACAGCGTGAGTATCTGGGAACTACGAAAACGTCGGTCGATGCATTGCTCAACCTCGTCAACGACATCCTCGACTTCTCCAAGATCGAGGCAGGCAAGATGGAACTGGACCGCATCCCATTCGGTCTGCCCGACACCGTGGGTGACACTGTCAGAACGTTGGCGGTCAAAGCAGCAGAAAAAGGGTTAGAGCTATCCCATTCGGTGGCCCCAGACGTTCCCGATGGCGTTCAGGGCGACCCGGGGCGGTTGCGTCAAGTTCTCATCAACCTGATCGGAAACGCCATTAAGTTCACTCATGTGGGGGGCGTCGAGGTTGCCGTTTCGCTCGAGAGCGAACAAGAAGACGCCGTGCATCTGCAGTTCTCCGTCTCCGACAGCGGCATAGGAATCCCCGACGACCAGCTACAAGTCATCTTCGACATGTTCTCCCAAGCCGACGGATCTTCCACCAGACGCTACGGGGGAACAGGCCTCGGTTTGACCATCACCACCCAACTGGTCGAGATGATGGGGGGGAGAGTTTGGGTCGAAAGCGAGGTGGGAGCAGGAACCACCTTCCACTTCACCATCGAACTGGCCCCATTGGGTGATGCCACGATGCTGGCAACTCCGGCCGGTGCCAGCTCCGGGCGTATCCCCGTCTTGCTGATCTCTACGGACTTAGCGGCTCGCCGCGGTTTGACAGAGATGCTGCGACAAGGGGGAATGCACGCCATCCCGGCCGACAGCGAAGCAGACGCCCTCGATCTCTTGGACGCCTACGACGATGCGCCTCCGGTGGCCGTGGTTGACATGGCTAGCGCTTTCGAGCTGCCATCCAGGCTCATCGACCTTGACCTGTCAGTGATCGTGCTTGCCGACCCGGGGCGACGGGGTGAGGCGGTCCAATACCGCGAGGTAGGGGTCGCCGGCTACCTGACCAAACCCGTCTCTCATGCAGAGCTGCTCGAGGCGATCCGCATCACGGCCGCCGGCTCGAGCGGCGGCAACCTCATCACGCGACATTGGCTGCGTGAGAACCAGAAGCGTTACCGGGTGCTGCTGGCGGACGACAGCCCGACTAACCGCATGTTGGCGATGCGCTTGCTCCAGAACCGGGGACACGACGTGGTTTCGGTCACGGACGGCAGCGAAGCCGTCGAGGCGCTGGCCACAGGGGAGTTCGACGTGATCTTGATGGACGTACAGATGCCCATCATGGACGGCTTCGAAGCAACGGCCAAGATCCGCCAGATCGAGCAAGGGGGCGACGCCCACATCCCCATCGTCGCCCTCACTGCCCATGCCCTGGATGGCGACCGGGACCGATGCCTCCAGGCCGGGATGGATGCCTATGTTTCCAAGCCGTTCCGAAGCGCCGAGCTCTTCGCCACCATTGAGCAACTCGTAGAGGCCATCGACACGCCTCGCCATATCGCCCCGGCCGAGCTTGGGACGACTCCTGAAGACACCTCGCCTATCGATCGGCGAGAAGCATTGGAGTTGGTGGGAGGGATGCCGGAGATCATCTCGGAAATCGCAGCTCTGGTTCTGGGCGAGGTAGCCACTCTGTCCGAAGAGATCGGCCGCGCCGTGGAAGCCGACGACATCCCCACAGTGGTCCGCCACGCTCACCGCCTCAAAGGAAGCGTCGGGAGCATCGCCGCCACGCCGAGCTACCGGGCAGCACTCGACCTGGAGGAGGCGGCCCGCGCAGAAGACGCCGCCAGCATTCGCTTGGCGTGGGACGAATTGAACCAGCAGTTAAAGCTGCTGCAGCCCGAACTCGAGGCGCTGGCCCGCGAAGGGGTGCAAGCCTGGAACTAGTTGCTGTCTCGGTAGCGGCGCAGTTCACGCCGCGCCACTGACCTCTTATGAACCTCGTCCGGTCCATCCGCCAGATGAAGCGTCCTGGCCGCGGCGTACATCTCGGCCAGGGGGAAGTCGTCCGATACCCCGCCACCTCCGTGAACCTGAATCGCCCGATCGAGCACCCAGGTTGCCATCTCCGGAGCCGCCACCTTTATCGCGCTGATCTCGACCCTTGCTCCTCTGTTGCCGACGGTGTCCATCAGCCACGCCGTCTTCAGCACCAGAAGGCGAACCTGCTCGATGCGGATCCTCGCCTCGGCGATCCAATCTTGAACCACTCCCTGCTCTGCGATCGCAGACCCAAACGCCTCCCGACTCAACGCCCGTTGGCACATGAGATCGAAGGCCTTCTCGGCCATGCCCACCAGGCGCATGCAGTGATGGATCCTGCCCGGTCCAAGCCGTGCCTGGGCGATGGCGAAACCGCCACCCTGGTCACCGAGCAGATTGTCTGCCGGCACCCTCACATCGGTGAAGCTGATCTCGGGGTGGCCGCCCCGATCCTGATATCCGAACACCCCGAGGTTGCGCACGACCTCAACTCCCGGCGTTTCTAGCGGCACCAACACCATCGACTGGCGGTGGTAGACGTCGGCTTCGGGATCAGTCACCCCCATCACGATCGACACTTTGCAGCGCGGCGATGCGGCGCCAGACGACCACCACTTGCGACCGTTGATCACGAACTCATCGCCATCGCGTTCGATCCGGGTCCTGATGTTGGTGGCATCCGAAGAGGCCACATCCGGCTCGGTCATCGAGAAACAAGAGCGGATCTCCCCGGCCAGCAATGGCACCAGCCACTGCTCTTGCTGAAGCTCGGTTCCGAATTCGGCGAGGACCTCCATGTTGCCGGTGTCGGGCGCCGAGCAATTGAGCGCCTCAGGCGCGATCCACGGGCTGCGGCCGGTGATCTCAGCCAGCGGGGCGTAATCGAGGTTGGAAAGCCCTGCCCCATAGCGGTCATCGGGTAGGAAAAGGTTCCACAGGTCGCGCTTCTTGGCCTCTGCCTTGAGCTCCTCCACGATCGGAGGATGGAAGTTGGGATCGCCCGACTCCTGCATCTGATCCCGATACACCTTCTCCGCCGGGTAGACGTGCGACTCCATGAACCCCGTGAGCTGGTCGCGCAGTTCCTCACACCGTGGCGAAAACTCGAAATCCATCAGGGCACCACCACCGATCTAACCGAGTCACCCTGGCCCTCGAGGCGATCGAGCACCTCGTTGATGGCCAAGGCATCAAGCGGAACCGTCTCAGAAACCACGAGGGAGAAGTCGAGAGCTCCCTGCGAGGCCCATTCCAGTAGCTGCGGGATCTCAGATGCCAGATGATCCGATGCCCCTATCAGCTCCCGCTCATCAGTCACCAGGTCTGTGTACGGACCAAACGGGATCGTGTCGGCGGTCAACCCAACCGCGACCAACCGGCCCATGGGAGCCAGGGCGTCCAGGCCCTGGCGGATCACCTCGGCGCTGCCGACAAGATCGAGCGCCACGTCCACTCCTGCTCCCCCGGTGGCAGAACGCAAGCCAACCGCGGCCGCCGGCGCCTCGATCGGAATCGCACCAGCCTGGCGCGCCAACTCCAGCTTGGATGGATTGACGTCGACGGCGAAGACCTGACCTGCCCCATGCAGGCGAGCCAATTGGATAGCAGACATACCCAACCCCCCGATCCCGAAAACCGCAACGGATTCGCCCTTTCTCAAACGAGCCTTGGCCAGCGCGTGATGCGACGTGGCGGTTGAGCACATCATCACTGCGGCATTGGTCATCGCAACGTCATCGGGCAATATGAACGCGTTCACGGCTGGAGCCGCGATGAACTGGGCGAATCCCCCGTCGGCTTCCTTGCCCAACATCGCCTGAGTCCTACAGAACTGCTCGTGGCCAGATACGCAATGTCGACACTCGCCGCAGGTCACCAGGTAATGGAGCGCGACCCGCTCGCCGACCGACACCGATCGCACATCAGCACCCACCGCTTCGACTGTTCCTGCGACTTCGTGGCCCAGGGTGCGCGGTAGCTGGGTGAGCTTGGGGAACCCTGAGCGGTAATGGGCGTCGGAACGGCAGATTCCGGCCGCCTCCACCGCCACCAAAATGGCGTCGGGCAATAACGCAGGCTCGTCCAGCTCTGCCTCTATCAGCGGTAGGCCCGCCTCTGCCAAGCGAATTGCCCGCATCCAACAACGCTAATGAACATGCACGGATTCGCTAAGTGCGCCCAATCTGACGCCGATAATGAAACCGAACAGGAGAAACGGTCTGCCAGACTTCGAAGAGCTAAAGCTTGAGCTGAAAAAGCTCGAAATCGAGCGAGACGCCGCGCTCGCCCTCGCACGCGCTCGATCGGAGCTCGTTTCGCATGTGAGCCACGAGATGCGAACCCCCTTGAACGGGATTCTGGGAATGGCGCAACTGCTACTGGAGGTAGCTCCAACCGGGGACCAGCGCGAGTTCGTAGAGCTCATCAACTCCTCCGGTGAATCGCTGCTTACTCTGGTTAACGATCTGCTCGACCACTCCAAGCTCGAAGCGGGCAAGCTATCGCTCGACTCCGTGGGTTTTGACCTCGCTCACATGGTGCGGGACACGATCAGACCCTGG
>JAOTWH010000174.1 GCA_029863035.1 Acidimicrobiia bacterium
GCGTCTCGGAGCATCCTGGAGGCGACGCCTGAGAACGGCCACCTCTTCTTCGAGCATTCGAATCGTGTTACGAAGCTCTGTTGCGTCAGGGCTCTGCTGGTCCATGAGTACTTATCGGTCGGCGGATCGGGAACTTGCGCAGTATACGGAGACTCAAGATTTGCCCCGCGGCACCGATGGCTTGTGGAGCCAACAGCGCTCGGTACAATCGACGCGAATTCCCCAGGAGAACAATGAAGGTTTGGATCGATCAGGACCTCTGCACCGGTGACGGTCTGTGTGAGGAAATCGCGCCCGATGTGTTCGTCCTTTTGGACGACGGGCTTGCCTACGTGCGCGAGGGCGACACGATATTCGCCAAAGCCGAAGGCAATGCCGAAGGTGCCGAAGGACTGGCCACAGTGCCGGCAGGCCAAGAAGAGCTGACAATCGAATCCGCTGAAGAGTGCCCTGGAGAGTGCATCTTCATCGAGCCGTAATGGCTCTCCGCTCTTAGTTACCTACTTGCGTGTCGATCAGTCGCGCAGTTGTGATGAACCCGGTGTGGCCCACCATGCGGTGTTCTGGTCTCACCGAACGGCCGTCCGCCACCCAATCGCGCATCATCACTTCGAAGGTGTGGAGTTCAGAGAAGCCTCCATCTCGCAGCGCGGTCCTGATGTGTTGCACTTGCGGAACCGTCGGCAGATAGGCGCACAGCACTCCCCCCGGGGTGAGCGCGTCGGCGGCGGCCGGCACCACATCCGCCGGCTCTGGAACATCGAGGACGACTCGATCGACCTCAACGTCTGCCAGGGCATCGCTGACCTCGCCTACTCGCAAGTCGAGCTGGGCGGGGATGCCCTCGAAGAACCCGGAGATCATCTTGGCGGCATGGTCAGAGTGATCGGCCCGCCGATCGACACTGATGACCCTCCCGGCAGGGCCAACCGCTCGCAGCAGTGCCATGGTCAGCGCCCCCGAGCCCGTGCCCGCCTCGACGACGGTCATGCCGGGACCAACGTCGGCATATATCAAGATGGGTCCGATGTCCTTGGGGTACACCACCTGGGCTCCCCGTTGCATGCGGAGGATGTAGTCGGCAAGCCGCGGGCGCAACGCCACCAGACGAGCATCGCCAGACGAGCGAAGAGCAACTCCTTCCGACGCTCCGATGATCTCGTCGTGGGACAACACCCCTGCGTGATATTGGAACTCGAGGCCCGGGCTCAGCGTGATCAAATAGTGGCGGCCTTTGGCATCGAGCAGCAGGCAAGTCTCCCCCGAGTGGAATGGCTTACCCACGGGACAGCAGCGGGGCCACCAGGCCGAGGACGACGGCCAAAACGACAAAGATCACGAATATGCGGATCGCTCGCTCACGATTGCGGAACATGAAGCCAGAGTAGGCTCGCGTGATGAATCTCGTCACGATCGGTCTCACACAGCTGTTCCGAGGGCTGCGCCGCTCCAACCCCAGCCTGGCAGCCCTTGGCGCTTTCTTGCTGGTGGTGGGGTGGGCCCGCAGACGCAGCAACGGTGCGGGCGAAGTCCTCTATTCAGGAACTGTCAAGCCAGGCAAGACTCTCGAGTTCCGAATGACCGGCGTCTGAGCCGAACCAGAACCGCGAGCTACAGCTGGCGAATCTCGATGCGAGCTTTGGACGTCTTCCCGCCCCGCTTGCGCCCAAAGTAGAAGGCCAGAGCGACAAGTATCACAACCGCAACCGCTCCGATCACGGCTGCGTCGCGGGCCGAACCCTTCGTCTCATCGACAAGACCCTGGATCTCACGGAGCTTGGCCTCGAGGTCGCCACGACTGATGGTCATTTCTTGGCCCCCAAGGCAACGACGATGCCGGCGATGCCGGCTGCGCCCAGGGCTCCGAGCACATAGGCCAATCCGCTCCACATTCGATGGGTTGGTTCACCAGGCATGAGGTGAATCAGCCCCCTCACACCGGCAACTGCGAGAAAGATGAGCCCGATCGCCATGAGAGCGGCACCGGCGAAGCCGAATCCTGCATGCCTGCCGAGCAGCTTCGCCTGGCCAACGGTCTCTTGTCGGAAGTAGGCCTTGGACATATCAACGAACTCCGACGTGAGCTGCGGCAGCTCCTTCGTCTTCGTTAGGCCCATGGTCATCCTCCCATCATCGTGCGTTCTAAAAGTTCAGTTTCCCGCCTGATCAGCATCGACTCTCTGCGCAGCCGATCCTGGGTGCTTGGCAGCTCGAGCAGTTCCTGGCGCTCGGGCGCCACCAGACGCAGTATCGAGGCTACCTGATAAGAGGCGGCTGTGGGATCTGCCGACAACTCGAACATCACATCGCCACCTTGGCCTGCTTCTGCCGAAACAGCCAGGTAGCGACGCAGGGATGTCGCCACCTCGCCAAGCAGTTCGGCGTCCGATTCCGATGACTCATCCAACAGAACGACCTGGGCGGCCGGGTATGGATCTTCCGGCAAGCGGTCCACCACTTCGAAGCGCTGCTCCGCGAGCAATGCCAACAACATGCGTCCATCGTCGAGATCACGACGATCCACGATGCGAGCTACCACGCCAACGTCGTGGTACCTGGCGCCACCTCCCAGTTCGGATCCGCTTCGGACCAGCACCAGGCCAAAGCGATCGTCCTCGAGTCCGGCGATCATGGAGCGGTAACGAGGCTCGAAAACGTGGATAACCATCGCCTCACCGGGTACGGCGACCCGTTGCAGGGGGAAGATGGGCAGAGTGCGGCTGTCGATCACTCCCTGAGTCTATGGAGCGAAGCGGACTGTGGTTCCGGCTGCCGTGTCCTCTACGGCCGACCACCTAGCATCGCCACGATGTCAGATGCCTTCGAGAGCCTGAGAATCAAGAGCAGAGCCGACTCCAACTTGCGCCCTCTGCTGTTGGGGCAGTCGATATCGCTATTCGGGGACTACGTCGCCTACGTGGCGCTGCCCCTGTTCATCGTGGAGCTCACCGGATCGGCCTTGGATCTGGGACTGACTGCGGCATCTGAGACAGTGCCGATGCTTTTCTTCGGCATAGCAGCCGGCGTCATTCTGGATCGATCGGCCGTCAAGCGCACTCTGATATTCGCCGATCTAGCCCGCTCCACGGCTTTCGCTCTGTTGGCTCTGGCAGCTTTCACAGATGTTGCGACCCCGCTGATGGTGTTCGCCACCGCCTTCGTCGTTGGCTCCATGAGCTCGTTGTTCGACTCTGGCCTTCAGGCATATCTGCCATTGGCGCTAACCGAGGACATGTTGGTGATCGCCAACTCCCGCTTGCAGCTCATCCGCACGCTGGCGTTCACTGCCGGAGCTGCCACGGGAGGCATGCTGTTCGAATTCGCCGGAGCTGGGCCAGCGTTTCTGCTCAACGCCGGCACCTTCCTGGTATCAGCGCTCTACCTGGCGCTGGTGCGTGACGTCTACCCGCGCCAACTGGGGACCGGGCAGCCCTTCCTGCAAGCAGTCCGCGAGGGTCTGCGCTTCCTGTGGAGAGATCGTCGCCTGCGCTGGGCAACTATCGGTGCCGCTCTGGCGAATCTGACTTTCGCTCCGTTGGAAGTGCTGCTCGCTCTGTTCGGCAAGACAGAGCTGGGATTGTCCGATGCCGGCGTCGGTTGGCTCTACGCCCTACAGGCGCTCATCGGCGCCCTGGCGGCGTGGGTGGCGCCGTGGGCGGCCCGCAGACTCCAGCTGGGGCGGATGTTCGTGGTCGGCATGGTGGTGATGGGAACCGGCTGGCTGGTGGCTGCAACGTTCACGTCCAATTTCATCGCGGTGATTCCCACAGGGATCGCATTGGGTGGAGTGAGCTGGATCAACGTGGCAGTTTCCACATTGCGTCATCGCCTCACGCCTCCCGACAAGCTGGGAAGGGTGGTATCGGCATCCCGTACCTTGTCGTGGATCGGAATTCCTGTCGGTGCCGCCCTTGGCGGCGCGCTCGGCGAGGGAATTGGGTTGGTACCGCTGTTCACGGCAGCATCGATCACCGTCATAGTGATAGGTATGGGCTTGGCGGCCACGCCGCTGTGGACCGACCCTGTCAGCCCGACGACCGAGGGGGCCTAGCGCCTCACCAGCACCCGGCCCCCCTTAGGCGCCACGACGTCGAGCAGTGGATACAGACAAAGCAGGACCCCGGCCATCACCATGATCGCCCCGACTCCCTTGATAGTGGCAGCCACGCCGCTGGCCGCATCGATGCTGTCGAAACCTCGGGGCCCAAGGATGTAGGCCCAATCGTGCTGTCCGCCTCCGATGAGTGGCAACCGCTGGTAAGGAGCATCGGCCACATACACGCTCACGTCGTAAGCCGAAGTCCCGGCCCAGGCCAGCACGAATCCGGATGCCGCCCAGTTGCGTTGGCTCAGCCAGAAGTACGCGGCCAGTCCAACCGGCACCGCAACTTGGGCGATAGATCCGGCAAGGAAGTGCCATAACTCGGGCCCGAATCGGACCAGCATGTGGCCCAGCTCGTGGATACCGAGATCGAACTGGTCGAGCAGAGGCACCTCGCCACCTCTTCCGACGGC
>JAOTWH010000175.1 GCA_029863035.1 Acidimicrobiia bacterium
CAGGACAAGATCGCTTCAGCGGTCGAGAACGGCAGGCTGACTCAGGAAGAGGCCGACGAGAAGCTGGCCACCCTAGAGGCCGATGTCACCGAGAAGGTGAACACGCCTCCCAGCGAGCGTGAAGGCAATGGACATCACGGTCCCGGCGGCCGCAGAGGCCCCGGTGGCGGTCCCGGGATCGGCGGTCCCGGATTCGGTGGCCCGCCTGCAGAGGATGCAGCAACGACCAGCGCCTAGAGGTTCACCGCCTCCTCCTCCCCGGTGACGATGGCCGGCCTTCGGGCCGGCCTCGTCGCGTCGTCAGTTGCGAGCCGGCTGGCCCACGGGGAGCGAGGCAACGTCTACCCACCCCGCCTCGATTAGGTGCGCGCCGCGGCCCACCGCAGGTCGCAGCGAAGAGTCGGGCCGGTGCAATGCCCACGCCAGCAACTCCACTCCGTCTACCAGCCGCGGCCCTGGCCGGGAGGTATGGACACTGGCGTCAACCGCGAAGACCTGTGCGGAGCCAGCTAGCCGTGGCCAACCGGGTTGAGAGTGCAGCTCGCGGTATCTCGCCTGCGTCTCATATAGGTCGAATCCATCGAAGGCCAGAACGATGACTTCCGGTCGAGCCTCGGCAACTTCGTCCATGTCGATCGCCTGTGACGGCTTGCCGCTTAACCCGATGACGTTGGTTCCCCCTGCTGCCTCCACCATGTCGGGCACCCAATGGCCTGGTGCGCAAACCGGGTCAGCCCACTGCAGCACCGCAGTTCGCGGAGCATCTCTGTCGTCGACCAACGACGCCACTTCGTCCAGTCGAGCCTGCATCAAACTGACGAACGTACGAGCCTCGGGCTCAGCTCCGACGGCCTCACCCAGGTCGACCATGCCGACCATGACCCCGTTGAGTGTTGTGGGGTCGGAGCTGATCAGTCTGGCGCTGCGGGGCATGTCGCATGTGGCTTCCGGCGCGGGAGTAGCGCCGGTCACACACCCGGAGCAGAGTCGCTGCGTCACCACTACGTCCGGTTCAACGCTACGTAGGGCATGGGCGTCTACCTCATAGACGGTGTGGGCATCGGTGAGGCTGGTTTGCGTCGCCTGATGGATGGCGGCAGACGAAATGCCCTGCGGCAACAGGTCATGGGTGAGAGTCGGGAGGCCTCGTGCCTCGGGCGGGTGGTCGCACTTGTGGGTCCTGCCCACCACGTCGGGCCCCTTGCCGATGGCGAACAGGGTTTCGGTCGCGCCCGGCAGCAGTGAGGCGATGCGCATGCGCGATACAGTACCGGCCGGCCCAGGCGGGCAAAGGACCTCGCCGAGGGCGAATGGATAGGCGGTGTTTGCAGATGAGACCGAGTGACCTCGGCGCCTATCGGGTGCCATCCGATCCCCGATTGCACCCCGACGGCACCCAAGTGGCTTTGGTTGTGACCCAGATCGACGTGGAAGGCGATCACTACCACCGTCAGATCTGGCTGTGGGACGGGAACGAGGCTCGTGCCCTCACCGAAGGCTTCGTCGACGTGAAACCGCGTTGGTCACCCGACGGTTCCACTCTGGTATTCCTGCGGGCGCCATGGGACAAGCCGACCGAGTTCAACGTTATGACGTTTTCCGGTGGTGATGTTGCCGAGCTTGCCGTGTTCGAGCCTGGTGCCAAGGAGGCGGAATGGTCTCCGGATGGCAAGTCCCTCGCCGTCGTGGCCTCGGTATGGACTGATGAATACGCCGGGCTCGAGCCCGATGAACGCGATCGCCGCCCGGCCCGCTTGTCCAGGGCCACCTGGCAGTGGGACAACCAAGCCCCGAAACACGATCGCCGTTCCCGGTTGTTCGTGGTCGATGCTGCCACCGGCTTCGCAGAGTTGGCAACCGATGACGATTTCGATGTGGCCGAGGTGACGTGGTCGCCGACCGGCGATCGCATCGCTTTCATAAGCGCTCGTCACGAGACGCGCTTCATCGGCCCCGGCAATCAACCATGGGAAATAGGTGTAAGCGGGGGAGAGGTGCAGCCGCTGGCCGACATCGGTAGCTGGGACTTGGTGCGTTACGACGGAGACGGCGTAGTCCACCTGGTTGGTGCAGCCGACCCGTGGGCCTATCCCGACATCGGCCGGGTGTACAAGCGAGAGAGCGACGGCAGCCTCACCGATCTCAGCGGGCATTTGGACCGAGATCCCAATCCGTTCAGCCCGACCCTGGCGCCGAAGGGCCCCCAGTTCACCTCACGGGGGGTGATGGTTCCGCTGGAGGATTCGGGGCGACTGGGAGTGCACACGCTCGACGGCGAGCAACTCATCGGAGGAGATCGATTGGTGACCGGATTCGATGCCGCCGCCGACGGAGCGATCATGGCGTTCGTTGCGACCACGGTCACCAATCCGGGGGAGCTGTTGTGGTGGGACGGTGATGGTGAGCGGCAGCTGACCGATTTCAACTCGGGCTTCAGTTCCGCGACGATTGAACCCACTCCGTTCACCGTCCAATCCGACGGAGTCGAGATCCAGGCGTGGGCATACCTGCCGCCCGGGGAGGCACCTGCGCCGATGCTGCTCAACATCCACGGGGGACCCAACACCCAGTATGGATATGGGTTCTTCGACGAGTTCCAGGTATACGCAGCAGCCGGATACGGCGTCGTCGCCGCCAACCCACGTGGTGCCAGCGGGAGAGGAAAGGAGTTCTCTCGGTCGATCGTGGGGCGATGGACCGACCACGAACCACCCGACATTGCCGACTTGAAGGCAGTGACCGACGCCGCCCTCGAGCGATTCCCTCGTCTCGATGCAGATCGGATGGGCGTGATGGGCGGTTCTTATGGCGGGTTCGCCACATTGCGGCTCACTGCTGCGGACACTCGGTTCAAATCGGCGGTTGCAGAGAGAGCTCTGACCTCGTTTCAATCGTTCACCGGCACCTCTGATATCGGCCCGTTCTTCGGAGAGATGTATCTGGAGGCAGCCATGCCGGGAGGCGAAGCTGTCCTCCAGCAGGCCAGTCCGATGAACTACGCCCACCTCATCGAAACCCCAACGCTGGTGGTCCACTCGGAGAACGACTGGCGGTGCCCATTGGAACAAGGCCTTCAGCTCTTGACGATGCTCCAGATGCAAGGGGTGCCGTCGGAGATGATTCGTTTCCCCGGCGAAGGCCACGAACTGAGTCGCTTGGGGCGGCCCCGTCATCGCGTCGAACGCTTTGAGGCGATCCTCGATTGGCACGCCAGGTACCTCGGCTAGATCTCCGGCAGGACCTCGGCGGCTAGCTGCTCCATGACCTCGAGCTGTCGTTCCAGTGAGAGGCCCGGGTAGTAGCTGCGGGCGGTGAATGCGAAGTCGATACCGATCTCTTCTCGAAGCTGGTTGACTTGATCGGCGATGTGACGGCCGGTGCCGATCAGGGCCATCTTGCGCAACGATGCTTCGTCATCCGCTCCCATGGGTGGGGGAGCTTGCGGACCTCCGCTACGAGAGGCTGAGGGCCCCATGTCGTCGTACTTCCACCGCGACAGCCACAGGTGCTCCTTGATCTCTTCCCAGCCAACATCGGGGTCGTCACAGGGGAAGACGTAGTTGTAGTAATCCCAGGCGAACGAGTCGGGATCGCGGCCGGCCGCAGCCATCTCGGTCTGAGCCACCTCGACCTGGTGGGCGAAACGAGCTGGAGAGGCGTTGGAGAAGAAACCGTCGGCGGCCCGGGCCGCCCGCTTCACAGCTGCGTCGGCACCCCCTCCGATGAAAACCGGGACCGGTTTAGCGGGCGCAGGTCGTATCCCAACCTCGGGCAGGTCATAGACCGTTCCGTGGTGGATGATGGGATCCCCGCTCCACGCCTGGGACAAGATCGCCAAGATCTCGTCCATGGCCTTGCCGCGCACCTTGGTGTCGGCGCCCATGCCCTCGAACTCGATTGGCGACCAGCCCAGGCCAAGGCCAAGCTCGAGGCGATCTTTCGAAAGCAGCGCCACCGTTGCTGCGTCCTCAGCCAGGCGAAGCGGGTGGTGCAAGGGAGCCAGCAACACGCCGGTGCCGATCTTGATGGTGGAGGTGCGGGCCGCCATCGCGGCACCCATCACCAATAGGGACGGCATGTACCCGTCGTCTACGAAATGGTGCTCTGTGGTCCAGATGCGCTCGAAGCCGAGCCGCTCTGCTTCCTCGGTGATCCGAAGGGCCTCGGAGTAGATGTCAGTCCACGACCGTGGGTCGCCTGGGGTGAGCTGGCAGGAGACGAGCCCGAGTCCGAGCACGGCTAGACGGCGAGGGTGTTGTGTGCGATGTCGTGGTTGTCCACCGCGATGGCGAATTCCAGGCCCTCGGCGGATGAGCGCAGCAGGTACATGGCGTCGATGTTGGCGCCGGCGTCGGCCAGGCTCCTGGTCATCACCGCCACGGCGTCTGGCGCGTGGGGGAGGGTGGTGATGAGGATCTCGCGTTCCTCATACGAGATCTCATCGCGTT
>JAOTWH010000176.1 GCA_029863035.1 Acidimicrobiia bacterium
AAACGGCGAACACTCCGAAAAGAACTCGAACTCAATCTCCCCGACCAGATTGGCCTTGAAAGGCCGGTCGCTGCCTCTCGGGCCGGCGGCGGCCGGCACGACCACCAGCATCAGAAGCGCCAACGCGGCGCCAACAATCGACCATCGTCTCAACATGGCGGATTCCTCCCCTTGACGTCCGTTCGTCCTCGTGCCCAACCGTCGTGCGTGTGGAAACTATTGGCTAGAGGCCAAGGTCACATTGTTTCCTCGCCTGTCGCCGGCAGCTCTGTGGAGCGGGGAGGGTGGTCGGCAGCTCTTTGGAGCCGGGGAGGAGAATCGAACTCCTGACCTTCTCATTACGAGTGAGATGCTCTACCAACTGAGCTACCCCGGCGAAGGCGAGGAATGGTAGGTGACTCGACTTGTGGCGCTGACGCAGTGACGAACTCGTTGCTTGGTGCTATTGGTATTGTGGCCATCTATGGCTGACCAGGCCGATTTCGAGAACGACGCTATGGAGTTCGCCCCGCAGCTCTACTCAGCCGCGTTGCGGATGACGCGCAACCCCGCCGACGCAGAGGATGTGGTGCAGGAGACCTACCTCAAGGCTTATCGCGCCTATCACACGTTCCAGGCCGGGACCAACCTCAAGGCCTGGCTCTACCGGATCCTCACCAATACCTACATCAACAAGTACCGCACGGCGCAGCGGCGGCCCACCGAGACCGAACTGGGTGAGCTGGAGGACTTCTATCTGTTCAAGCGCATGGGCGAGTCCGGAGTTTCAACCGCCTCCGAGAGCGCGGAGGACGAACTGCTCGATACGATCATCGACTCCAACATCCGCGATGCTCTCGAGGCGTTGCCCGAGCACTTTCGCATGCCTGTCTTGCTTGCCGACATGGAGGGCCTGTCGTACAAGGAGATCGCGGAGATTCTTGACGTTCCAATCGGGACGGTCATGTCACGGCTCCATCGGGGAAGAAAAGCACTCCAAAAACGGTTATGGGACTTTGCACAGGAACGCGGGATTACGACAGGACCTAAGACATGAGCGGTGGAGCATGCCGTAAGGCCTCTGAGAAGGTCTACTTCTACCTCGACAAGGAGATTTCTGGATTCCGCCGATGGCAGATCAAACGCCATCTTCGTAAGTGCGGCGGTTGCTCCGACGGTTACGATTTCGAGGCCCATTTCAAGGCGGCCATCAGGGAAAAAACGGCAGTTGAGGCGGATCCGGAACTAATTGGCCGCCTTCGTGCGTTTCTATCAGAGCACGGCTCGGACGACGCCCTGGGCAAATAGCCAGCAGGGGGGAGTCCGGAAAGGCATCTAATGGCTGATAACAACGTATTAGTTGGCAAGAAGATCAGAGGCAGGATGAGGGCCCCTGGCAGCACCGACGAGGTGCGCCACTGCGGCCAAAAGACGTGTAGCACCAAACTGTCGCGTTACAACAGACGCGAGTATTGCTACGCCCACGCTCCCACCAAGTTCCCCCGTCTGCGGGGCCGGGTGGTGTCGGAGGCCTGAGGCTCTCCACCAGCGGCTAAGAAAAACCCTCCCGGTGCGGGAGGGTTTTTCGCGTCGCGTTACGCTTGTCCGATGCGCCGCATCGTCTCACTCATCCTGGCCGCCGGCTTCTTGGCACTTCCGGTGGCCGCCATCCCTATGCCGCCGGTCGCATATGCCCAGGAGCCGGCGCTGGAGGCACCCGCGGAGCTTGGCCCCGACACCCGCACCGAGGATGAACGCGTTGCCGAACAATCCGCGGCGATAGAGGATGACGCCTGGACGTTCCGGTTCCTGGTTCCCCTGGCGCTTGTGGTCAGCGCCATCGGGGTGCTGGCGACAGTCGTGGTGTACACCTTCCGCGTCAAGGCCCGGTACCGAGTAGCCAAGTGAGCAAAGTGCGCTGGCCCCTCGCGGTTCGGGTGGCAGCCCGGACATCTGGCAACTACCCGCTCGAAGGCACTTACCACGACGCACTGTTCCAGCGCCAGGCCCCGGGGCTGGTGGAGCGGGCGTCGGCCCTGGTCGAGGAAGAAACCAACCTACGGGGTCCTGGTTCGCCCGAGGTAGCGGTGGTGTCACGTACCGATTGGGTCGAGTCCAACATCGCGGTCTTCTCCAGACTGCTGGCTCCGGCCGAAGAGGCGATGGCTGCCAAATCGAGCGGCATCGGCTCCGCTATCGGCGGCAACGTGATCGCTGTCGAGCTGGGCGCGCTACTCGGACTTCTATCACGCAGGGTCCTCGGCCAGTACGAAATGGTCCTGCCTTCGGGGGACGACGAGTCGGGGGACGTGGTCTATTTCGTTGGGGCCAATGTCCTATGGATGGAGCGCCAGTACGAGTTCCGGCCGTCGGAGTTTCGCTTCTGGGTTGCCCTGCACGAATGCACGCATCGTCTCCAGTTCGTTGGTGTCCCGTGGATGCGTGACTACTTCCTCGGCTTGGTGCACGAGTTGGTAGCCAACGCCATCCCCGAGCCTGGTCGTTTAGCCAAGGCCGCAACCGAACTGCGCCAGGCCGCCGCAGCTGGCGAGCCGCTGATCGGCGAGGCCGGGCTGATGGGCATGTTCGCTTCCGAAGAACAGCGAGCCTCCATCGACAAGGTTCAAGCCTTGATGTCGCTACTAGAGGGCCATGGCCATGTCATCATGGACCGCATCGGAGCACGCCAGTTGCCCAACCAGGCCAGGATGTCTGCCGCGCTACGCCAGCGTCGCAAGGATCCCCGAACCGCAGCATTCTTCCGTCTAGCAGGACTCGAGATGAAGATGCGCCAGTACGAACTGGGCGAGAAGTTCGTACTTGCCATCGAGCGCGAAGCAGGCTTCTCGTCGCTCGATCGTGCCTGGGAGAGTCCCGAGAAGCTTCCGACGTTGGAAGAGATCAACGACCCCATCCAATGGCTGCAACGGACGGCCTAAGCGAGCTGGCACGCTCGGTGCTTGAGCGGGTCTCAGCCGCCTTGCCATCGGGCCCCATCGTGGTAGCCCTCAGCGGCGGAGCAGACTCGGCGGTGGCCGCCTGGGCGGCAGCACTTTGCAGTGACGAGGTGCGAGTCGTTCACGTCGATCATGGGTTCGCTGCCTCGCTTACCCTCGCCGACGCGGCTCGGGCGGTGGCTTCAAGACTTGAGCTGGAGATCGACGAGGTGGCCGTCCAGGTGCCGCCCGGCGCATCCCCAGAGGGACACGCTCGCGATGTGAGACAGCAGGCCCTGATCGACTCGCTCAAGATGCCCGAGACGCTCGTGTCCGGCCACACGGCAGACGACCAGGCGGAAACCATCTTGGGCAATGTCATCCGGGGCACCGGTACCTCCGGGTTGGCCGGCATCCCGCCGAGGAGAGACGAGTGGGTGAGGCCGTTGCTCCAAGTCACTCGTGACGAGACCCGCCGTTTGGCAGCAGAGCTTGGTCTGCCGTTCGTCGACGACCCTCAGAACGATGATCTCTCGTTGCGGCGCAACCAGTTGCGGCACCAGTTGATCCCCCATCTGGAGGATCGTTTCAACCCTCAGCTCAGGCCTGCGCTGCGCCGCCTGGGATACGCGGCGGCTGCCGACGACCGGCTGCTCGAGCACTATGCCGCCAGCGCGCCTGTTGTCACCACCGGCGCAGGGGATACGACGGTGCCGGCGGCGCTGGTGCAGACGATGCCTCCGGCGGTGGCGACGCGGGTAGTTCGCCGTGCGCTGCGCCGCGCTCGGGGGCCCCACGGTGGCAGTTCCGATGAGATCGAAGCGGTGCTTGCGGTGGCCGGCGGTGCACTTCCCTCGGTCACGCTGGGAGACGGCCTCGAAGCGAGTAGGGAAGGGCCGCTGGTCGTGCTGCATCACGGACCCCATGGCCCGGCGGCGCCGATCGATCTGGTGATCGGTGGCATCACCGAATTCGGATCGTGGTGCGTAACCGCCACCGCTGCTGCACCACCTCAACCTCGGCCACTCGGTCGCTCTATCGCCCTTTTGAATGCCGACGCACTGGTGGCTCCCGTCCTGCGGCCGGTGGCGGAGGGGGAATCGATCGAGATGGCAGATGGCCACAAAGAGGTAAGGCGGGCTCTAGCCGAGGCCGGCGTGCCAGCTCGGCTCCGCATCGGCTGGCCGGTTGTGGTCGTTGGCGGGGAGATCGCCTGGCTGGTGGCCGTAAGGCCGGCGACGTGGGCCATGGCGAAGGCTGACTCGGCCGACCTCATCAGGCTGACCGCGAACCGATCATGTTGAAGATCGCCAAGGTCTTGGTGTCGGCGGAAGACATCGAAAGCAAACTGGCTGAGATGGGCGCCGCCATCACTGAGGACTATCGCGACAAGGACCTTCTCATGATCGGCGTGCTCAAGGGCGCATTCATGGTTATGGCCGATCTCGCTCGTCACGTCCGATCGCCGATCGAATTCGATTTCATGGCGGTCTCTTCCTACGGCGCTGCCACCAAGACGTCGG
>JAOTWH010000177.1 GCA_029863035.1 Acidimicrobiia bacterium
GTTCGGGGCATCGTTCGGAAGCCAGCACATAAAGGCACTTCGACGCTCGTTCTCGCGTTCCCTCTTCTAGGAACCTTCGTTAACCCTGACACACCGGGGGCGTGGCCTCGCCTGAGTGCCGAGAGTGGGGGTGGGGAACCGTTTCCAGTAAGGTTCCCAGTCCACCTCTTGCCGCCATTCTGGGTTTGCGGGCAACGAGGTTCACTGGCTGAGGAACCTGGACCGTCGGCACCCCGCCGCTGGTTAGCACCTCTCCTTACATCGAGAGGTGTTTCATGTTGAGAAGATTTCTGATCCTGGCTATGGCCATGGCGGTATTGGTCGCGGTACCGGCCTTTGCCTATGCCGCCATTGAGGATGCCAACAGCTCCATCGATCAGGCTGACGCCGTGATCGAGTATGCGGATGCGTTGGTTGAGGCGGCTGACGGCGCTGTGGAGGCCGTTGACGCCGTAGTTGAGGCGGTTGACCTGATGGTCGAGGACGCCGGTGCAGCAGTATCGGCCGGTAATCAGCCTTTTGCTGACGAGGTCATGGGGGACGCTGACGAGGCGATAGAGGCCGCTGGCGGAATCATCGATGGTGTCGACGCGCTGATGGACGTGGTTACGGACCTCCTCTTTGACACGGACGACTGGGTAGAAGAAGCTATCGCCGAGGTAGAGGCACTCATTGCGGCCCCAGGGAACAGGCCGATTCTGCGTGCGGCTCTCAACAAGCTAGACAAAGCTCACCTCGCGGTCGAAGCGGCCCAAGCGGAGAGCGTTCTGGCCCACGATGCAATCCATCTCGCGGACGAAGCGGTCCATGGTCCTGGCGGAGCAGATGAGGCAATCGAGTTCTCAATCGACAATGACAACACGGAATCCCTTATCGGACTTGCAGACATTGCGGTCGAATTCGCAGACGTACAAGTCGAACTTGCAGACGCGGCGGTCGAAGCCGCAGATGCAGCGGTCGAAGCGGCAGACGCGGCGATCGAACAGGCAGCCAACGTCCTCAAGGCTGCGAGCCGTCCGAAGTACTAAGCGTTCGCAGAAACGCCATAAGGGACCCCCGCTCCGGCGGGGGTCCCTTCGCGTCTCAAACACCCGAAAAGCCCAATGAGTACGTGCAACTTTTCCTGAAAAGGCGTACAGAAGAGAAGGTGCCTATCGGGTGCAGGTCACCCCTGGAAAGTTCTTCGATGCCGATAAGTCCCCACCCCCCCATACGGCTGTGTCGGTGTGCTACTCACCGTCGAGATAACTACGCAGCGTATGGCCTTTAGCCTCTGGCGCCTCCACCCGCACGCCCCCACAGTCAGGGCTAATCGGGAGGAGGATCTCATGCGTATGTTGCGCATTTGGGGCGTGGTAGCAACCGTCGCTCTTTTGTTGGGTACTTTGAGTGGAATAGCCCTGGGCGTTAAGCCAGATGGCCCGCCACCGCCGGGCGGCGTCGGGGACTTGCAGAATCAGGTGGACGCGCTGGCAGCTCGGGTGGAGACCCTAGAAAGTGAGCTGGCCGCTGAAACGGCAGCTCGTATGGCTGCTGATGATGCGTTGCAGATCGCCCTCGCCGCCGAAACAGCGGCACGTCAGGCCGGGGATGCTGCGGAACAAGCAGCTCGTACAGCTGCGGATGCTGCCGAAGAAGCGGCGCGTATAGCTGGGGACAATAGCTGGCTTGCCTGGGCGGACGACATAGGCACTGACATCTCCTACCTGATTAGCGCAGTCGGCAACCTGCAACTGGACGTGAATGCCCTTGAGGCGTTGCTTGATGGTGTGACTCGAAGTGGTGATACCCAATTGAGATTCCCGGGTGACGTGATCGCCGCAGGCGAGGTTGAGGCCACCTCTGGCAGCATGTATGCCAACAACATCTGGGAGGTAACTCCTGGCAACGGTGTCAGGGTGGACGGAGTCTTGCTCATCGACGACGACGTGTACGCCGAATACGTGACCGCCGAAGACGTGGAGGCCCTCCACGACGTGATCGCCAACACCGGCACCGTGAGAGCCCGCAACGTGAGAGCCGCCAACGAATTGGAGGTTGTCGTCGACGTTTTCGTCGGCGGCGACGTGAACGCCTCCGGCAACGTATGTGCCGATTGGTTCCCTGGTTCTGGCGTCTGCCTCCTCCCTAGCTAACTGAGAAACGGCCCCCAACTAGAGAGCGCCCCCGTCCTGGGGGCGCTTCTCAGCAGTACACCGGATGCCTAACTCCAGGTGGCGACCTGAAGAACGTCGCCGTGGGGAGCCAGCCAACGTCTCCCTGTAGGGGACAGTCAGGACAAGTGTCCTTGAATGCCAAAGGCCCGAAAGGTGAAAAGGGAGAAACGGGCGAATCGGCAGCAACGGGCGCACAGGGTCCCGAAGGCCCTGAAGGTCCACAAGGCCCCGACGGTCCGCCTGGTGCTGACGGTCCTGCTGGGAGCCTTTCTTGTGACGATGAGTTGAGGATCAAGGCCGCCGCGCCCGCGTGCGAACTCAGCCCAGGATGCGGCCTAATCACCATCTACGACACCTTTGGGCCAGACGGGAGCTACGGCGCAGGTACTCGGTCAGGCACGCTGCCAAACCAAGGCAATCCACCAGCGGACCACGACATCGCCCAGGCGTTCTCGGTGCCGATTGGACAGGATGTTGCCCTCGAGTCCATACAGAGGACTTGCAGGAGTGATTCCTCCAGGCCGCGTACAGGCCGCGAGAGGGTGCAAAACAATGCAAGACACTCCCATCAGGAAAGGCTGCATCAGGGTTGCAGAAATGTTGCATCAGAGGCCGGTGAAGTAGAATCGCCCGCACGGGCTGTGGCGCAGCTTGGTAGCGCGCTTGACTGGGGGTCAAGAGGTCGCCGGTTCAAATCCGACCAGCCCGACCGATACTGGGAACGCAAGGGATAATCGAGTTGACGTTGCTGCCAAGTGGACCCAGGCGAGTCACGTTCTAGGTGTGGTCGCCGAGCAACCTGAGAGTCTCGGCCGCCTGCTCTGGTGGAAGCACGCGGATGGCGTACCCGGAGTGAGCGATGACATAGTCTCCCACCCGGGCTCCTGGCACCATCACCAGATCGACGTCGCTGGAGCCCGCAACGTTCTCGATGCGGGCCGGGATTGTCGCCGGAGTCTGTTCCCCTATCCACGTAATCTGTCCGGGAACAGCTACACACATGGCCTAGAGCTCCACCGAGACCAAGACCACGCCAAGGGCATCAGGGTGGGTGGCGTCCTCGGATGCTTCTATCTCCACTACAGGGCTGTGTCCCCATCGGGATGTCGCTTCTCGATCGATGTGCTCGCGCAGGTGGCTGGGATCGGCTCCCGCCAGCGCCCCGACGCGAAGCCGCAAGACGGTCACGGTGCCACCGTTGGCAGCGGTCTCGGCTCGTGAGAGCAGGTCACGCACCAAGCTCCTCTCATGCATCGTCGATCTCCGCCGTCACCCTTGCCACAGCCTCCTCGACGACCGGTGATAGATATGTCCCTGCCGTCACGTCGGCGGCTTCGATGCCGTAGACGGCCATCCGTTGGGGAAGTCTTCCCAGGAGTTTCGCCATCTCGATGGTCTCGGCGACACCGATGGCGTGCGTAGAGGAAAAGGTCCTGGAAGGAAGGGCCTCGCGATGAGGGTCGAAGAGGCGCACCGTTCCCGGTGGGGCGCTCGACACCATGGCGTCGACCACTATCACCTCGTCCGCCCCCTCCCACAGGTCCATCAGCTCGTACGAACCCAAAAGACAGACATGGGTCTCGACCGATCGCACCCGGGAAGCGACCTCGAGCCCCGCACCGTCGTCGCCGCGGAAGGGGTTGCCCAGCCCGATCAGGATCCGCTTCACTCGGCCTCCCTGTCGACGGTGAGGTCGAGGAAGTGGGTGGCGCACGAGATGCATGGGTCGTAGTTGCGGATCGCCTGCTCCAGCTGCCACTGAAGCTCGTCGTCGGGGAGCTGAGCGCGTCCCGGCACGTATGCCCGCAGGTCCTCTTCGATGCTTCGCTGGTTCTGCGACGTCGGTGGCACGATATGAGCGTCGGCAATGAGTCCGTCAGGGTCGATCTCGTAGCGGTGATACAGCAGGCCCCGTGGAGCCTCCGATGCGCCGTGGCCGACGCCGCCATGCGGGATCACTTCGACTGCGGGCGTCGCTGGTCTCTCGTAGCCGTCAATAAGGCGCAGGGCCTCCTCGAGTGCGAACACCACTTCGACAGAGCGAACGACGATGCTCCGAAACGGGTTGGTGCAGGTGGGACCGAGGTCAGCGTCGGACGCTGCCTTGGCTGCCGCAGGGGTGAGCTGGCTCGAGTTGAGGCTGTAGCGAGCCATCGGCCCGACGTGGTAGGAGCCGCGGGCCTTCAAGCCGGCATGGAGCGCATTGGACCACTCGACATGGGACTCCTCGAAGTACTCGGGCCATTCCTCGACGGCGATATCGAGACCGCGGTTGG
>JAOTWH010000178.1 GCA_029863035.1 Acidimicrobiia bacterium
GTCGAGGTCTGCCGACAGCTCGTCGACCACTTCAATACTGTGGAGCGCGGCCTGGGCTCGCAGTTGTTCGGCCAACTCCTTGGCCTCAGATCTATCGGGATGCACCACCATGGCCAGTTTCATGCGCCCACCACCGACTCGAGGTCTGACTGCGCCACCAGCGACGATCCCTTGCGGGCATGGATCAAGAACTCACGATTGCCCTTGGCCCCAGTGATGGGCGACGGGCAAACGCCAACCGTGCCCAGACCGGCGTCCGCCAACCCTGCAGTGACATCGCGCAGCGCTTGGAGGTGCAGTGCGGGCGATGCCACGATGCCGCCCGGGCCGACCATCTCTCGGCCAACTTCGAATTGAGGTTTCACCAGAAGAAAGTAGTGGGTTTCGTCGCTCCCGACCGCGCTTAGCGCAGCCGCAACCGTCCGCAGCGAGATGAACGACAGGTCGGCCACCACCACATCGAAAGGGGCACCCAGCTCGCCGGGATCGGCGTGCCGGAAATTCGTGCGTTCGATGACGATCACTCGCTCGTCGGAGCGGAGCTTCCAATCGATCTGGCCGTAGCCCACGTCCACTGCGGTAACGGAGGCTGCCCCCCGCTGCAACAGACAGTCCGTGAATCCTCCTGTCGACGCACCGACATCGATGGCGCGGAGCCCCTCTACCGACACTTCGAATCGCTCCAGCGCCTCCTGAAGCTTCAGGCCACCGCGCGAAACGAACGGTGGCGGGTCTTCCATGGCCAGACCAACGGCATCGTCCACCATCGAGGAAGCCTTCGGCTCGGGCATGCCGGTCACCCGGACGCGGCCATCGGCCAATGCCTGCTGCGCAGCATTGCGACTGGCGGCGAGGCCGCGTCGAACCAGCTCCTGGTCGAGCCTTCGTTTGGTCAGTGCTCGTCCTCGGTCTCAGAGGGGTCGTTGGGCTCAGCATCGGCCTGGGCGGCGCCTGACTCGGCCTCGGTGGAGGGGTCGGATTCCTCCGTCTCGGTCGATTCGGTTCCGTCCAGCTCGGTGGCCAACTCATCGGCGATGCGGTCTGCCACATCGGGACTGTCGGCCGGGTCGACGTTCTTCAGTTGGGAGATCGGATCAGCTGCGGGCGTATCATCCATATGGGCCATTATCGCCCAAAACTTCCGTGATACCGCTACGCGATGTGAATCCGACAGGGATCGCACCTGTGCTCACGTTGGCGTTGATCGCGATCAATGCCTTCGTCTTCTTCGCCGTGCAACCCCAAGAAGCCACCGAGGCCGATCGGTTCGCCTACCAGTACGCCGCCATCGCCTGCGAATTGACCACCGGAGTTCCGCTCGACGCCACCGAAGTCAAAACGGAAACCTGTGCTGACGGGCCAACCAGCGCCGACGAGGTGTTCCCCGACAAGAACGTCTACCTGGCGGTCATCACCTCGATGTTCCTCCACGGCGGCTTGCTCCACGTTCTTGGCAACATGTGGTTCCTGTGGATCTTCGGGAACAACATCGAGGAGGCCTTCGGCCGCGCCGGCTTCCTGCTGATGTACCTGGCCTCAGGATTGGTTGCCACCGCCGGCTTCGTGTTGTTGAACACCGACTCAGCGATACCGCTCATCGGGGCATCGGGGGCAGTAGCCGGAATCATGGGCTCTTACCTGGTGCTCTTCCCGACTCATAGGGTGCTCACCATCATCTTCTTCGTCATGGTCGGCGTCCCTTCGATGATCTTCCTAGGAATCTGGTTCCTCGGCCAATTCGCATTGGTGGGCGGCGACTCCAACATCGCATGGGAAGCCCACGTCTTCGGCTTCCTCTTCGGAGTGCTTCTCACCCTGCCGATCCGGGGAGCCTTGCTCCGTCGCACCAACGAAGGCAGAGCGGCCACTCTTAGCTTCTGAAGGCCGCCGGGACCTCGGCTAACGACTTCAGCACAAGGTCGGGAGCGAACTCGGCCGGGACATCGTCAGCCGATGCCACCACCCCTGTCAGCACCAGCACACTCTGCCACCCTTCCAGCTTCGCCATGGCAAGATCGGTGTCTGGTCGGTCGCCCACCATCCACACCGGACCGGGGCCAACAGCTTCTCGCACCATTTGCCGCATCGGGGCGTACGGCTTACCAGCAACTTCGGGTTCGACGCCGGAGGCTTTCTCGATGGCTGCCACTATCGCCCCTCCCCCGGGCCACAAGCCTTGCGGGGTGGGATAGGTCGAGTCGACGTTGGTTGCTACGAATCGGGCGCCGTTGGCCACAGCCAACACCGCATCTTTGATCCGGTCGTAGGTGAGTGCCCTATCGAGGCCCACCACCACCGCCTCGGCCTCCTCCCAGCGCTGGCTTACCTCGATTCCGTAGTCGCCAAGCGTTGCAACAAGCCCGGCTTCGCCCACCACGAAGGCGGTCGAGTTGTCACCGGCGATGAGGGAGGCGCCGGCCATGGCCGAGCTGAAGATCGATTCCAGCGCCGGGCGATACCCGCTTGCCCCCTCGATCTTGGCGACCAGATCGGACCGATGTGTGGTGGCGTTGTTGGTGACGAATAACAGCCCATGGCCCTGCGCCTCGAGTGCATGGAGTGCATCACCTGCTCCCGAGATCGGATCGCCGTCCACGAAGACAACTCCATCAAGATCGCAGATGACCGTTCCTGGAGTCACAGCGAGGCGGTGCGAGCGCCGAACGCCTCAACGGTGGCAGCAAGGAAATCGGTCGTTAGATCCACTGAGACTTCGCTTACCCTCTCGTCGTTGCCATGGAACATGGACAACATCTCCCCCACCGATGTGTCGGGATCGAATAGTCCGGCCCCGTAAACAGCCGAACCGCGCTCGCGCCAGAAACGCCCGTCGGTGCTACCGGGAAAAATGGCAGGCAACAAGGGGCCTGGCGGGCCAACCGCTCCACGAGCGTCGTCGAGCGAGTCCCACAGAAGCCCGGAGGGTTGCGAGCTCGAGGCTGTGTGCACTAAGAGGTCCTCCATCTCGACCTGCTCAAACAGGTCGGGGCCCAGCACCTTGCGGAAGTGGTCGTCCACGTCGGCTCGTTCTTGGCCTGGCAGAGCACGGATGTCGATCTCGACACTGGCGCTGTCTGGCACCACGTTGGTCTTGGTTCCGCCCGCGATCACCGTTGGCGTCAAAGTCAGGTGCGTGCAGGCGTGCACCCACCGAGCGATACCCACGTCATCGATATCGGCGATGGCATCATCAACTCGGTCGGGGTCGACCAGTGCTTCGTCGAGGCCCGCGATCGAAACGAACCGCCGCCATTCGTCGGTGATGGCCACCGGACCGAGGTCGGAGCCGAGTCGAGTCACCACCTCGGCGAGAGGCACCATGGCATTGGAGGCACGTAGAGGTTGGCTGCCGTGCCCGGGCGATCCCGAGGTAATGAGACGCCGCCACTGTGGTCCCTTCTCAGCAACGGTCACCACCAGCCCCGGTCCACCCGGTGTGTCGAAATTGGGAAACGCCACTTCGGTTAGAACGAACTCGGCTATGACTGCCTCGGGCTCCTCCTCGAATATGTGAGCGGCGCCGTAGGTTCCCCCAGCTTCTTCGTCGGCCACTGCCAAGAAGACCAGGTCGCCGGCAAGCGGCGCTGCTTGTTCTCTCAGATAACGGAGGAACACCGAGGCCATGGCGGCGGTGACGTTGAGCATGTCAACCGCTCCCCTTCCCCATACATAACCATCCTTGCGTTCGGCGCCGAAGGGATCGATTGTCCAACCCTGCGGGGACACCGGGACCACATCGGTATGGCCCATCAGCAGCAAGGCAGGTGCTGCCGGATCGCGCCCTGGTACTCGATAGACCACGCTCTGGCGCCCCGGTACCGGCTCGAACACACGACCAGGTTGTCCAAGGAAGTCCGCGATTGTCTCCACCGAGCGGTACTCATGACCGCTTTCTGGCGTGCCGTCGTTGACGCATTGGTTTCGTATCAGTTGCTGAAGAAGCTCGATCACCTCACTCATCGTCGCGCAACGCCTCCTTCCAGGTGCGGAATCGCTTGTGGGTCCGACCGTCGGGGCCAAGACCGGTGCCCGTTCGCCCATGGAGGTAGAACCGATACGACGTCGAGCCATCGTCGGCCACCGCCATATACGTCGCTTCGCCCACTGGTGGACCGGCTCGCCACAGCAAGAACCGCCCGATGCGCCGCTTGTACTCCACGGGCTCACCCAGGTCATCACCGAGCGAGAGCAGCTCGGCGGGCGCATCGGTCCATCCGGCGGCGGGAATCCGATAGTCACGTTGCGGCGTCGACGGCAGCTGACCGGTTTCAAAAACCTGATCGGTGAAGGGACGGAGGTGAGGAGGCGTTGCCTTCACTAGTCGTCGGAGTGATGCATGACGATCGAACGCGCCGCGAATCCAGCTGATTCGAAGAAGTTCTTAGCGGCGCGAT
>JAOTWH010000020.1 GCA_029863035.1 Acidimicrobiia bacterium
CTCGGCGCGGCAGTTCGACGATCAGGTCGGCCTGTGTGGCGCACCGATTGAGGACCACGGCGCCGGTACGGGAACCAAGTGGGAGTACTTGCCGGAGGGCACCGCCGTCGGCATCCCGCTGCGCTCACTCATCCCACGCGATGGCAGCAACTCGCTGGTGGCCGGCCGCTGTTTCTCTGCCGAGCATGACGCCCAGGCTTCGATCCGATCGATGGCACAGTGCATGGCGATGGGTCAGGCGGCCGGCACGGTGGCCGCTTTGGCCGTCAAGCGCGGTGGGGCCGTGCGGGAGGTCGCCAACGGCGCTCTGCTGGAGCAGCTTCGGGCCGATGGCGCTGTCCTCTCGCTGGAGGGCGCCGCATGATCGTCCGCACCGTGCTCGGCGACATCGCACCCGACGAGCTCGGCGCCACTTACCTGCACGAGCACCTCATCATCGATAGTCCGCTGGTGGCCGACCGCCTTCCCCATATCCGTCTGCCCTCGGCAGACGATGCTGTCGCGGAGCTGATGGATTGCGTCAGGGCCGGGGCGGGAGCCATGGTGGACGCCATGCCCTGTGCATCTGGCCGCGACGTGATGCGCTTGGCTGCGGTATCGAAGCGCGCAGGCGTGCACGTCATCGCGACGACGGGGCTGCACACCCCGAAGTTCTACCCGGGGCACCGTTGGGCGCTCGAAGCGTCCGCCGATGTGCTGGCTGAGCTCTTTGTCGCTGACATCGAGACCGGCATCGACCGCTTTGACTACACGGGGCCAGTGGTCGAACGCACCGACCATCGGGCCGGCATCCTCAAGATCGTCACTAGCGGCACCACGATCACGGAGAGGGACCGCCGCCTGTTCGAAGCCGCCGCGATCACACACGAGCGGACCGGGGTGCCGATCCTGACCCACTGCGAAGAGGGAGTGGGAGCTCCCGAGCAACTCGCCCTCCTGGCCGAGCTTGGCGTTCCGTTGACCCGGGTGGTCCTGTCCCACACCGACAAGATCACGGACCCGACCCTCCACAAGGAGCTGCTTTCGTCTGGGGTGAATCTCGAATATGACCAAGCTCTTCGCCAGGCCACCGACGAGGAGCCCGCGACTGCCCGACTGCTGGCCGAGATGATCGCCGCCGGGTTTCTCGGCCAGCTCATGCTCGGTACCGACGGAGCCCGCCGAACGCTGTGGGCCACCCTCGGGGGTACCCCCGGGCTGGCCTGGTTGCTCACCGGGTTCACAGCCATCTTGGCCTCACATGGAATCGATGCGGACGCCCGCCGGGAACTGCTGGTGGCGAATCCGGCCCGCTTCCTGGCAATGGAGGCGACATGACCTGGACCATTCCAGATCGTGCCACCGCCCTCGGCAAACTGGGCCCCGGGCCCTCCGGCCTCGGGCTCTGGGAGCAAGCGGTGCGCCCGCCGGCCGCCGGTGAGGTAACGCTGGAGGTCATCGCCGCCGGCATCTGCGGGACCGACCTGCACATCGCCGACGACGAGTTCCCGTCCGAACCACCGGTGACTATGGGCCATGAGGTCACCGGTGAGGTCGCAGTCCTGGGTGAGGGCGTTACCGCCGATTGGATGGGCCGGCGGGTCGCCTGTGAGACGTACTACTCCTACTGCGAGAGGTGTGCGCATTGCCGGTCGGGATACCCGAACCTCTGTGAACAGCGGCGGTCGATCGGGTCACGGGAGAACGGCGGGTTCACCCGTTGGATGACGGTTCCAGTCCGCAATCTCCATCCTCTGCCCGATCACGTTGGGCCCTTTGCCGGAGCGCTCGCCGAGCCCCTCGCCTGTGTGGCCAACTGCCTCTTCGATCCGCCAATCGTGAATGCCGGAGATCACGTGCTCGTCATCGGTCCCGGCACGATGGGACTGCTCACCGCCCAGGCGGCCCGGGCGGCCGGCGGCGAGGTCCTGCTGGTCGGCCTGGAGCGGGACCGTCAACGGCTGGATGTGGCGGCCTCGCTGGGACTGGCCACCCGCGTCCTTGAGGAGAATCAGTCACTCGAGATGGAGCCTCCTGCCGTCGTGTGCGAATGCTCTGGGGCAGCGGCCGGAGCAATGCTTGGGCTCGAAGCCATCGCCAAGCGCGGCCACTACGTGCAGGTTGGCATCTTCGGCAAAGCCGTGGTCGTCCCGCTCGACACCGTCCTTTACAAAGAGGTGGCCGTCACGTCCGGTAACGCCAGCACCCCGGCGTCGTGGCGTCGGGCCATGCGGCTGATCGAGGAGGGGGCGGTCGAGCTCGATCCCCTCGTAACCGAGGTGGTTCCGTTGGCGGAGTGGGAGCGGGCCTTTGTCGCCACCCGGGCCGGATCTGGCATGAAGTACGTACTCGATCCCCGACCGGAGGAAGACAGATGACGACAACAGTGGAGCTGGTGGGGCCGAGTGCGGTCGTGACGGGTGTTTCTTCCGGCATCGGCCGCGCAGTGGCGGTGGCTCTGGCCGAGGCCGGGGCGAATGTGGCCGGTGCCTATCTGGGCGACTCCGATGGTGCCGGGGCGGTCGAGCGCCAGATTCGAGAGGCCGGGCGAGAGGCGTTCCTCGTCGAGGCCGATACCGGGGATTCGGCCACCGCCGACATGCTGGCCGCCGAGGCGACTGCTCGCTGGGGGAGTCTGGACATTTGGGTAAACAATGCTGCTCGCCTCATGGTCAAGCCGCTCGTCGACACGACGGACGAGGATTGGCACAGCCTGCTGGCCGCCAACCTGCACGGCTACTTCTATGGGTGCCGGGCGGCGGCAGCCGTTATGTACCCCCAGGGCCGGGGGCGCATAATCAACGTGTCGTCGGCGTCCGACATCATGACGGCGGCCAACATGACCGCGTACGTCACCGCTAAGGGCGGCATTGTCGGGCTGACGAAGACACTGGCTTTGGAGGCGGCCGAGCACAATGTGACGGTCAACGCAGTCGCCCCTGGGGCCATCGACACAGCCCTCAATATCAAGGCATATACACCAGAGGTGCGGACCGCCTACGAGCACCGGATCCCTCTGGGACGGATTGGCTCCGAGGCCGAGATCGCGGACGCGGTCGTCTTCGTCGCTTCGACGGCATCGCGCTACATGACCGGCCACGAGATGGTTGTCGACGGCGGACTCGTCATCAACGGCACCGTCGGCCACAGCCTCGACTAGCCGCGGATCTTCCGAATCGGTCTTAGAGCAACGAGGCTGCGTCCTCGTCGGCGAACACGGTCACGTTGTGGTGCGTGCGCAGGAAGGTGGCCGGCACATCGGGTCCGATATCGCCGTTCATAGTGCGTGCGAGGATCTCGGCCTTGTGAGTGCCGGTGACGAGGAGCCACAGCTCCTCGGCGGCCAGCAAGGCCGCGAGGCCCAGCGTTACCCCCCAGGTGGCCGCGGTGTCGGAGCCATAGGAGGTGGCATGCCCGCCGGTCTCCGGAGTCAACTCCACCACCCGGGTGATGGTTTCGGGACCCGATCCTGGCTCGTTCAGACCGAGATGGCCGTTTCCTCCTAAACCGAGGATGGCGAGTGCGAGGCCACCGTTGCCCACCAGCTCCTCATAGCGCCGACACTCTCCCTCGAGATCAGCCGCGTCGACATCGATCGCATGGACCAGGTGAGGTGGCGCCGCCAGGCGCTGGAGGAGATCTCGGCGGATCATCTCGTCGCAACGAGCGGCAGTGCCGGGAGGAAGCCCGAATTCATCGAGCAAGAAGATGGTCGATTCGCTCAAGTCACCGCCCGCTTCGGCGAAGCTCCGATACATCGGCCGTGGTGTCGAACCGGTCGGCAAGCACAGGCGAGCCTCGGGCGTGGCATCGAGGAAACTGGTCCATCGTGCGGCGACGGCGTCTGACCAATCGCTGGTCTCGAAAGTGGTGAGGTTCAGCTCAACCTCCGATGACGAGGTCGAAGATCGACCCGTCGTCTTTGTCACTGAGCATGAGCTTCTTGCGGCCGTCCGGGAGGATTTCCTCTTTAACGATGGCGTGCCCTTCGTGGTAGGAAACCGCCTTGGCGATGCGCTCGGTGGTCCCGCCCCGCCAGTCAACCTCGACCGACTCCCACTGGCGGCTTTCCGCCGACCGGTAGGCAGCGTCCATGATGGCATTGACCACGTAGCCGTCGTAGAAGGTCTCCTGTGGATCGGTGCCCGCCTCCATCGAGTCGAACATGTCGGTGAACATGTCCACGTAGCCGAGCTCGGAGACCTCGTCTCCGACCGGGAACAGCCACCCCTCGTTGGATTCGGTCTTCTCGGCTACATATCCGTCTCCGCCGCCGCCGGAGGTGTACATCTCGTATCCGGTGCGGAGGAAGTGGTTCATCCAGATGGTCCCCTCGGTTCCCGCCACCTCGTCGCGCAAGTCCATGCCACCCCGGAAGGTCCAGCTGACTTCGAACTGGCCGAGGGCACCCGACTCGAAGCGGATCAGACACACAGCGTTGTCCTCCGCCTTGATCGGATGGACGAGGGTGTCGGCCCAGCACATCACCTCGACCGGCCGGTTCTCCTTGCCGACGAAATTACGAATGATCTCGATGCAGTGGCAGCCGAGGTCGACGATGGCACCGCCGCCCGCCTTGTCCTTATCCCAGAACCAAGCGCTGTGCGGGCCGGGATGTGTCTCGCGAGACCGAACCCAGGTCACATCACCGATGGCGCCGCTCTGCACAGCAGCCACCGCTTTCAGGCCTTTCGGGGTGTAGCAGAGGTCTTCGAGGTACCCGGCGAAGATGCCGGCTGACTCGACCTTGTCGAGGATGCGCTTTGCCTCCTCGCCGCTGCGGGCAAGCGGCTTGGTACAGAGCACGGCCTTGCCGGTATCGGTGATGAGCGAGATGGCCTCTTCGTGGAGGAAGTTCGGAAGCGCCACGACCACCGTGTCGGTGTCCGGGTGCTGGATGGCCTCCTGCAGCGAGGTGGTGTGGTTCGGGATGCCCCACCGCTCGGCGAACGCCTCGCCCCGTTCTGGCGATCGGGAGTAGACAACCTCAACCCGATCCCGGCCGCGTTGGCCGTGGAGGGTCATCGTGTAGAAATCTCCGATCAGACCGGTTCCGAGCATCGTCACGGCATGGCCCTGCATGCGAGTGTCCTCCTGGTAGTCCCCCCAAAGATAGCTCTGCGAGTCGCGGCGTCAGCGGGGAGGAAACACCTCGGTGCCGCCGATGAGGGTGCGCTGCACGGTGAGTTCATCGGAGAGCACGACGAGGTCGGCGACCGCGCCGACGGCCAGCCGACCGAGATCGGCGCGCCCCACCGCCCGGGCCGGGGCGGCCGTTGCCGCTTCGATCGCAGTTGGGACATCCACGCCGATATCAACGAGATTGCGGACCGCCCCATCCATCGTCAGGATGCTCCCCGCCAGGGCCCCGTCATCGAGGCGGGCACTCCCGTTGGTGACGGTCACCGCCCGATCACCGAGCGGGTACGTACCTTCGGGTCGGCCGGTGGCGGCGATGGCGTCGGTGATGAGCGCCACCCGGGCCGGGGCCGCCATGATTATCCGTACGGTCTCATCGGCCAGGTGGAATCCATCGACGATGATCGAAACAGTGACGTCGGACCGGCTCAAGGCTGCCCCAGCGATTCCCGGATCTCGGTGGTGGAACGGCCGCTGGGCGTTGAACAGATGGGTCACTGCGGCGGCACCGGCGTCGAAGGCGGCGTGCGCTTCGGCGGCGGTGGCGTTGCTGTGCCCGCACGAGACCGTGATTCCCTTGCTTACGAGAAGCTCGATGAGGGAGATGGCGCCAGACCGTTCCGGAGCCACCGTCATCGTCGTCACTGGTCCGGCCTCGAGGAAGCGTTGGGTTAGGGCGAGATCGGGGTCGACCATAGAGGCGGGGTCGTGGGCCCCGGCCCGCTGGGGCGACAGAAACGGGCCTTCCAGATGCATGCCGATGATGCGGGCACCGGATTGCGCAGGAGGAACTGCGGCCAGGGCTTCGAGTGCGACGATGGCTCGGTCTTCCGGCAGCGTGATGAGCGTCGGCTGGTAGGCAACGACGCCCGTTGCTGCCACGGCGACGCCGACGGCTAGGTAGTCCTCCGGGGCGGCGCTGGCAAAGTCGACGCCGGCGAACCCGTTCACCTGAATGTCGACGAACCCGGGCACCGCGATTCCGTCAGTTCCGGCGGGGGCAACACCGATCGCCGTCACCCGGCCTTCTTCGACTTCGATGTCACCATCGATGATCTCCCCGTCCACGACTGCCCGGGTTACACCAAGCCGCACCGCGGCCTACGTCACATCAGGATTCGGGAGCATGAAGCCCTCGCGGATAACCCGGATGAGTTCGTGGTAGGAGGCGATGAAACCTCGGAGGGTCCGCACGGTCGCCCCGTACGTGTCGAATTGCTCGATGCGCAACCCGTCCTCGTCGTAGGCCATACGGAAATCGGGGATCGGGTCGTACCGCTCCTCAATCGAACACGAGTCGTTCCAGAAGTCGGTCGCAGTCCTGCTGACGGTCTCGTGCAGCGGACTCAGGTAAGTAGCTTTGGTTTCCGGCATCGGTTCGTCTCCATCTCGGCGATTCCTCACACCGATGCTATCCGGTCGATGCGCGTGGAATCAGACGGCTACAAGTGGGCGTAGGCCTCCTCTAGGGAGATCGTTCCAGGCCGTTAGCGCCTCATGGGCGGGGGCCCGGGCCGCGACCGTGGCGGCGAGGGGGACGATCGCCATCTCTCGCCACCTTGGTTCCGACGGCCATTCCTACGATCGCCACGCCGGGGTTCCGCAGTGCGTTTAGCTGGCGGCAACCGGCTCTTGGTCGAGCTGCCCCCAGGCGTGCGCCCGCTCAAGAGGTCTATTTCGAGGACGGAGGCAGCGCACGCATCAGGCGCTCAGCCGGAGCGCCGCCTGCGGAGTAGGGCGCTTGGGCGAGTAGCCCCCTCCGCCCCGAGCACTTCGTGCTCTCCGGCTCCTCCCCCAATGGGGGAGGAGACAGGGGTGGCACCATCGAGTGCGATTGCCTTCCATCGTCCAGGCGCACCGGTAGCTTCGTATAGTCGTCGACTATCGCGGAGGTATCGGTGGCTGAACTTGCTTATCGCTTGCGGACGTGGAACATCGTTACGGGCGCGTTGCATGCGACGCAGGCTGTCTTGGTGCTGTTACTCGCCACGGACTTCACCTTGCCCATTGTCGCTTCGTATCCGGAGGGCCCACCGGGCACACCCGCCGGCGAGCCAACCGTTCTCTTCGATCTGTCGGTCGCCTGGGGCGTGGCGATCTTCTTCCTTCTCTCGGCAGTGTTCCATTGGCTGATCGCCTCGCCGGGTTTCTACTCGCGCTATCGGGCCGGGCTCGATGCCGGCCACAACTACTTCAGGTGGGTTGAGTATTCGCTGTCAGCGTCGGTGATGATCGTGTTGATCGCCGCCCTGACCGGCATCTTGGACATCGCCGCATTGATCGCCCTGTTCGGGGTGAACGCGTCGATGATCTTCTTCGGGGCGGTGCAGGAGAAATATGAGCATCCGGGCGGATCGTTGCTCCCGTTCTGGCTGGGCTCGATCGCCGGCATCGTGCCGTGGATTGCGGTCGGCGTCTATCTGTTCTCACCGGGAAGCGACGCCCAGCCGCCCGGCTTTGTGTATGGCATCTTCTTCTCGCTGTTCGTTTTCTTCAACACATTCGCCATCAATATGTGGCTGCAGTACCGCCGGGTCGGGAAGTGGTCGACCTACCTCTACGGTGAGCGGGTGTACATGATCCTCAGCCTCGTCGCCAAGTCGCTACTGGCCTGGCAGGTCTTCGGCGGCACTTTGGCTGGCTAGGAGATCTGGTGTCATGACAGCTCTGATCTGGTTCCGGCGCGATCTTCGCCTCGGAGACAACCCGGCATGGGCGGCGGCCACCTCTGCTCACGACGAGGTCGTGGCGCTTTTTGTCTTAGACCCGCGACTGTGGGATAGCGCGGGACCGCACCGGGGACCACAGATGGCAGCGCATCTCCGCGCGTTGGACGCTCAGCTGCAAGAGGTGGGGGGTCGTTTGGCCGTGCATCATGGCAACCCGGTGGAGGTGGTAGTTGCCGCGGCCCGCGGGATGGATGCGGTCTACTGGAACGACGACTACACGCCATACGCGCAGCAGCGGGACGACGCCGTGGCCAAGGCAGTCAACATTGCGGTCCATCGCCTGCATGGCAGCGTCGTGCATCGGCCCGGCACGATCCTCACGGGACAAGACCGCCCTTACTTGGTGTTCACGCCCTTCTGGAAGCGTTGGCGGACGACGGATTGGTCGGTCGAACCCGAGCCCGGTGTTGCCCGGATCGCCGCCGAGACAGGCGACGGCATCCCGGACGCGCCCGCACCGTTGATGGCCGGTGGAGAGGAGCGAGCGAGATCGCGTCTGGCCACGTTCCTGGAGCGGGTTGACCACTACGCGGAAGAGCGCGACCGCCCGGATCTGGACACCACCTCCCACCTGAGCGCCGACCTCAAATACGGCACGCTCTCGCCACGGCGGGTGATCGTCGAGACCGGCGAGGACACCGACGGCCGGGCCGGCCTGGTGCGCCAGATCTGCTGGCGCGATTTCTACGCCCACGTGCTGTACCACTTCCCGCACACCGCCACCCGGGCGTTGCGATCTGAGTACGACGCCATGGAGTGGCACGACGATGAGGAGGCTTTCGAGGCCTGGTGCTCGGGTCGCACCGGTTATCCCATTGTCGATGCCGGCATGCGACAGCTGATCACCGAGGGGTGGATGCACGGCCGAGTGCGCATGATCACGGCGTCCTTCCTTGTCAAGGATCTGCTCATCGACTGGCGGAAAGGGGAGCGCCACTTCCGCCGTTATCTGGTGGACGGCGACATCGCGCAGAACGTTGGTAACTGGCAGTGGACTGCCGGCACGGGAGCGGACGCCGCACCGTACTTCCGCATCTTCAACCCCGTGCTCCAGAGCGCCAAGTTCGACCCGGACGGTGACTACATCCGCCGCTTCGTGCCAGAGCTGACAGGCCTCACTGCCCCGACGATCCACGCCCCGTGGGAGCACGGGCCGGCGGAACTCGCCTCCGCGAACGTGATTCTGGGCGAAACGTACCCGTACCCCATCGTCGACCATGCGGAAGCGCGAGAAGAGACACTGGCTGCGTATGCGAAAGCACGCAGTTGACTGAGGAACCGAGATCCTCCAGCTGACCCTGTTCCCGCAACCTGTGGATGGCAGCACTACGTCGCCCTAGTCGATCAGGCCCGGTGTCTGCCGGCACGCCGATAGCGCGCCGGAGGCTGCGAGCGGCGGTTGGCGGGTCGAGGTCTAGCTAGGCGGAGGGAGGGCGAGGAACCAACACCGGCGTGTTCCGGATGTATTCCTGGAACTCCGCCTCGTTTCCCCACCGCTTCTCAGCGCGGGCTTCCAGTATCGGTATCCCGCTCCCCCGGGTGAGCAGCAAGACGACGAAAACCGGTGAGATCAAGGTGGCCCAACGCCATCCCGACAGCACCGGCAAGGCCATGACGGCGATGCCGGTCCAAAGCACAATCTCGCCGAAGTAATTGGGATGGCGCGACCATGCCCACAGCCCCGAGGTGATGAACCGTCCCTCGTTCGCCGGGTCCTGTTTGAAGGCCGACTTCTGCCGATCGGCGACGACTTCGAGGGCGAAACCGGCCACCCAAACGACGATGCCGGCGATCTCCACCCAGCCGATCGGCTCGCGTTCGATGCCGGTGATGATGGCCAGCGCACAGGCCATCGTGAGCAACACCCACAGGCCCTGCAGCGTCCAGGCCATGAAGAACCGCAAAGGATCGGCCTTGATCCGATCGAACCGGGCGTCCTGCCCCACCCGGCGAACCCGGCGGAACAGGAAGGAACCGAGCCGCAAGGCCCACACAACGACCATGGCCCCCACGATCAGCGCACGCGCGTCGAGTTCGTCGCTGAACAGCAAGGCAACCGCAACGACCGTTAGGTAGGTAGCACTACCGGTGAGGTCGTAGTAATGCTCCGTCTTGGCCAGGCTGGAGGGCACGAACACCACCCAGTTGATGACGTAGGCGAGCAGCCCGCACAGCGCGAACACCGCGATCGAGCCGACGGTCGAGCTGCCGTCGCTTCCGGCGAGCACGACAAGAACACCGATCGCCACGCCGGCAACGGTGCCGAGAACAGATTTGGTCTGGTCCGTCATCACACCGACCCTATTGGTCCGGACCTGCCACCTGCAACGCAGCCGGGCGCTGGTTCCCTCTCCTAACCTCGGGGGTGAGCTACCCGTGGGAGCCACCGATGATCCTGCTGCACCCCAACCGCCTGGAGCGCCACTACCCCGACGAGCGGTCGCGGGAGGTCATGGAGAAAACCGTGGCTTTCTTCGAGGCCAAGGGCAAACGTCGTCTCAAGGAGGACGACCACGGCGCCGTGTGGTACCAGGACTTCCTGGACTTCGTGCGTGATGAGCGCATCTTCGCCACCATGTGCACCCCCTCCGGGTACGGGGCCGACGACGCCCGCTGGGATACCTGGCGCATCTGTGAGTTCGCCGAGATCCTCGGTTTCTACGGGTTGCCCTACTGGTACGTGTGGCAGGTGACGGTGCTGGGGCTGGGTCCCATCTGGATGAGCGACAACACCGAGCTCAAGAACCGCACCGCGGCGCTGTTGGAGGAGGGGGCCATCTTCGCCTTTGGGCTGTCGGAGAAGGACCACGGCGCCGACCTCTACTCCACCGAGATGAAGCTGACCCCGGCCGATGAGGGATATGTGGCCAACGGCTCCAAGTACTACATCGGCAACGGCAACCAGGCCGCCCTGGTGTCGACGTTCGGCACCATCCCCGACTCGGGGGAGTACTGCTTCTTCGCGGTCGACACCTCCCGTCCCGGATATGAGTGCGTGCAGAACGTGTGCCACAGCCAGAACTTCGTCTCCGAGTACACGCTGGCCGACTACCCGGTGGCCACCAGCGACATCACCCAGCGGGGGGACGAGGCATGGAACGCTGCGCTCAACACCGTCAACATCGGCAAGTTCAACCTGGGATGGGCCTCGATCGGCATCTGCACCCACGCCTTCTATGAGGCGATCCACCATGCCGCCCACCGTCACCTCTATGGCATGGCGGTGACCGACTTCGCCCACGTGCGACGTCTGTTCACCGATGGCTACGCCCGGCTGGTCGCCATGAAGCTGGTGGCGCTGCGGGCCGCCGACTACATGCGGGCGGCATCGCCCGACGACCGCCGCTACCTGCTGTACAACCCGGTGGTGAAGATGAAGGTGACCACCCAGGGCGAAGACGTCATCAACCACCTGTGGGACGTCATTGCCGCCAAGGGGTTCGAGAAGGACACCTACTTCGAGATGGCGGCTCGTGACATTCGTGCTCTGCCCAAGCTGGAGGGCACGGTGCACGTCAACATCGCCCTCATCGTCAAGTTCATGGAGAACTACTTCTTCCACCCCGAAGAGCTGGAGCCGGTGGGACGGCGCGACGAGGCGGCCAACGACGACTTCCTGTTCGACCAGGGCCCCACCCGGGGGTTGAGCAAGATCCGCTTCCACGACTACAGCGAGGTGTTCGAGCGCTTCGACCTGGCCAACGTGAAAGTGTTCGCGGAGCAGGCTGAGGCCTTCAAGGCGATGTTGGCCCAGGAGCCTCCCAGCGACGCTCAGTCGGCCGATACCGATTGGCTGTTGACGCTGGGGGAGATCTTCACCCTGGTGGTGTACGCCCAGCTGGTGGCGGAGAACGCCGAGATCTACGGGCTGGAGGACGACCTGATCGACCAGATCTTCGACGTTGCGGTGCGCGACCTGTCGGGGTTCGCCGTTGAGCTGCACGGCAAAGCAGCCACCACCCCCGAACAGGGCAAGCACTGCCTGGGGTTGATCCGCAAGCCTGTTGTTGATGAAGAGCGCTACGCCCGGGTGTGGCAGGACCACGTGTTCGCCCTGGCCGACGCCTACCAGATGGCGGAGTAGGGGGGCTGGAGCGACGCCCTGAAGAAGCACTGGCCGACCCCGCCGCCTTCGAACGCGCCAACTACATGAAGACGCCGGTGGCGTGGAGCTCGCAATCACATCCGTGCTGGCGGATGTGTAGGTTGGCCGCCAGGAGCAGTAAATGGGAGAGGAGAAGCTCTTATGCAGCGCACCAGAAACCGTTTAGCCATTATCGCCGTCTTCTCGGCGATCCTATTGACCTTGTCGCCGATCACGCCTGCTGGGGCGGGTCACGGCGACGACCCGAGAACCAACAATCTCCACCCGATGGGGCACATCGAAGAGCCGGGCAGCCTGTTCTATGGGCCGCCCAGCATCCAAACCGACATTGCCTTTTGGGGGCACTACGCCTTCCAGGGCAACTGGCAAGGCTTCAACATCCGTGACATCTCGGCGCCGGGGAACCCGAAGCAGGTGTCGTTCACCACGTGCGACGGGAATCAGGGCGACGTGGTTGTGTGGGAAGACGTGCTCGTTCGATCATGGAACTCACCCGCATCAGGCGCTCAAGACTGTGACGGGACCATCGTTCCAGCCGGGTTCGAGGGCGTGCATGTCTTCGACATCAGCAACCTCGACGATCCGGTTCTGGTCGGATCGGTCGAGACCGAATGCGGATCGCACACGGCGACAGCTGTGCCTGACCCCGCCAACGACCGGCTGCTCGTCTACAGCAGCTCCTCGGGGCCCTGTGTCGGAATCGACATCATCGAAGTGCCGCTGGACGATCCCGCTGCTGCAGCGTTCCTTCGCAACGAGCCAGCCGACCGCGACTGCCACGATACGGGAGTGATCCTCGGCGATGCCATGATGGCCGCCTGCGCAGGTGACGAGGGTTTCGCGGTGTGGACGCTCACGGGCAGCGGCTCGCTCGAAGACCCGGACTTCCTTTACTCGAGGTCGATCCCGGACGTGGCGATCGGACACTCGGCCATGTTCACCTGGGACGGTGAAGTGATCGTCTTCGGCCACGAGCCCGGAGGTGGCGTGGCGCCGCGCTGCCAAGAGTCGACTGACGATATCGACAAGTCGGCCTTGTTCTTCGACGCAGACACGGGCGATTTGCTCGGCATGTGGACGCTGCCCCGGGCACAGTCCGTCACCGAGAACTGCACTATCCACAACTACAACATCGTGCCGATGCGCAACGGGAACTACATCCTGGTGAGCGGGAACTACCAATCGGGGACGAGTGTCGTCGATTTCACGGATCCTGCCAACGCTGTCGAGATCGCCTACTCGGATCCGGCGGCGATTGATCCGATCGACCTCGGAGGCGCCTGGTCCAGCTACTGGTACAACAACTTCATCTATGAGACGAACATCACGGAGGGTCTCAACATCTTCCGCTTCAGTGGCAAAGCGACGGCGGGCGCCCTCAAGCTCGACCATCTCAATCCGCAGACGGTGGAGTTCACCCTGCCGTAACCGTCCATCGATTGCTCGCAGTGGAGGTGAGCTCCAGCCCACCTCCACTGCGATTTCGCTGGGCCCTGAGGAATAGCCGCTTGCGCGTATCGAGGGCGCCCTCCCCGGCACGGCCGGGCGCTGGGCGGCGTGTCGGAACGTCCTGGCAGCCACCACCCCCGAGCAGGGCAAGCACTGCCTGGGTCTGATCCGTAAGCCTGTTGTTGACGAAGAGGGCTACATCCGGGTGTGGCAGGACCACGTGTTCGCCCTGGCGGACGCCTACCAGATGGCGGAGTAGGGCGGAGGCTTCATCACCTGTCTCTGCCGAACCCGGCCCTGAGCCGGCGCTCGCCCTCGCCGCCGACGAACCACCAGGTGCCCACGCCGACCGCGCCAAGCCCGGCGATGGCGAGGACGGTGCCGTAGGCGATCGCCCAGCCGCCGCCGTGGTCCGTCACAACTGGCCAACCGAGCGCCAACCCGAACCCAAAAGCCGCCAGCCCGATCGCCGTTATGAACAGTGTCATGAAGCCGAACCAGGTGAACCCAGATCCCAGTTGCGCCACGACGATCTTGCGGACATCCAGGGGGAACAGGTAGGTCTGCTCGACGGTCGCAGCCAGCAGGGTGTCGTCACCGAACTCCGCGTTCAGATCGGCTTCCAGACGGGCTGCGTAGTGCCTGGCGAACAGGAGGTAGGAGGCGTCGAAGGCGGTCATCGTGGCGCCGTAGAGAGCCACGAAGGGGATCAGGAGGAAGGCCTCGGGGACCTCCCACCAGCCGACCACGAACAACGCCAGTAGCGCGATCGCGGAGAAGCGAACGTCGGAGAAGAACCGCCCGTGGTAGTAGCGGTTCATGCCACGCATCCTTGCAAGCTGCGCGGCCATAAGGCGGCTGCGGTCGTCCATCGCTTCAGGCTAGGAGGGGCACACCGATGGCCTTCCCTCCACCAGTCCGCCCGCTAGGCAGGCTGTCGCCGTCCCGCAGTCTTGGCTATGGGCGGGGCCAAGCGCTCGAGGATCAGCACGCGGAGTGGGACGAGTGCCGGCGGTGAATACGGCCCACCAGCCTGAGGCCGCAGACAGCGGTGGCGCGGTCCCTCCCAACAAGCACCCGCCCTTTGAACGCGCCAACTACATGAAGACGCTGGTGGCGTAGAGCCTTGGGGGCGGTGACTTCGTCTAACTGATTGTCGGTTGTCCAGCAGCCAATGGCGGGAAGCACCTGTTCGTCCCCATCTGAAGGTCGCGGGTTCCCGGGCTGCTGTTCTGCTGCCGCGTAGGCCTTTCGCCTCTAGTCGGTCGGTGCTCTCCTTCCTACAACTCGAAACCAAAAGAAGGGAACGGCGGTATGCCTTGGAGCGTGGTTGCTCGGGGTCGGATTCTCCGCCGGGCCCGGTGTCGAGAACACGAGGCCAGCCTTCTGGCCTGAGAGGAGCCTGTTTTGTTGGAACGCTTGAACATCCGTTACTTGTTGCTCATTCCCATCGTGGCGGCCCTCGTTCTGGCACCACTGCCCACGGATGCCCAGGATCCAACCTGTGCGACTACCGGTGAGATCGTCGATCCCGCGCCCTTCATATGGGCCGAAGCAGGTGACCATTACGTCGGCGTGATGGAGTACGGCCAGGCCACCTTCACCATCAACGGCGAGACCTTGACGACCCGGGCGTATCGCCAAGAGGGGGGCTGCTATTCCATTCCCGGGCCGACCATGAACATGGTGCCGGGAAACAAGTACGTGCTGCGTTTTCGCAACATCTTGGACTACGAGGCGCCAAGCTCGGTCCACAACGACTTCAAGGATCCGAACATCACCAACCTGCACACCCATGGTCTCCACATCTCCGGTGAGTCGCCGGGCGACGACGTCACCCGGATGTTCGAAGGCGGCTTCGGCGGCGATTACGTCTACGACATTCCGGCGGACCACATGGGCGGCACCTTCTGGTACCACGCGCACCACCACGGCTCCACCTTCCTGCAGGTGTCCACCGGTGGCTTCGGTTTCATCATCATCGATGACGGCGGAGACCAGATTCCGGCCAACGTGGCGGCCATGGAAGAGCGCCACATCTTGCTCGGCTACCTCGACCCCGGTGCCGCCGGCACCGGTGGCGACACGCTGGTGTCCGGGACCCTTCCGGCTGGCTGGACCGTCAACGGCACGGTCGACGGCGACCTATTTGTCCCGCCCGGCACTTGGCAGCACTGGCGTGTCCTGCTGGCCGACAGTGACGCCAGAACCAAAGACGTGACGGTTGGCGCCAACTGCGAGGTGATGTTGATGGCCCGCGATGGCGTCTGGCGCACCAGTGCTCCCAAGGCGCTGCCGGACCGCACGGTGAACATGACCGGCGCCTCGCGCGCCGACCTGGCGGTGCGCTGCAGCGCTAACTCGAACATCAAGGTGGGCAACACGGCCGTCGCCAACATCGTGGTCGTCGCCGGCACCCCCGATCTGGGCCCCCATCCCTACGCGGAGGACGGTACATCCATGTGGTCGGCCTACCGGCCCGCCTACCTGCGCGACCTTCGCAACGAATCCGGAGTCAACAACGAGAAGATCAGCATGGGCGCTCGCACCGTGAACGGCGACAAGTTCGACATCGACACACCGACCTTCACCCTGAACGCCGATGCCGTGCAGGAGTGGTCCATCAAGGGAGCCGTCAATCATCCCTTCCACCTGCACGTCTACCACTTCCAGGCCCAGTCGGGCTGCGGCGGCGACTTCGAGGAAGGTGAGTACTACGACACCATGGCGGGCAACTGCTCGGTGCGCTTCGACCTGAACGCCCTGACCAGCAGCCCCTACGAGGGACGCACCATCATGCACTGCCACATCCTCACCCACGAGGACCAGGGCGCCATGACCTGGATGGACGTCGTCGGCGGCATGGCGCCCCCGGACTTCCCGGGTGGGCAGGGATATAGCGCCTACTACCCGCTGGCGGCGGGCGGTCCTCCTGCGGCGCCGAGCGGTTTGAGCGCCGCCGCAGTGTCGAGCTCCGCCATCGACCTGGCCTGGACCGACAACGCGAACGACGAGACGAGCTTCATCATCGAGCGCTCCGGTGATGACACGAACTTCAGCTCTCTGGCATCGGTGGGCGCCAACGTCGTCGGCTACAGCGACACCGGGCTCAACCCCGACACTCCCTACTGGTATCGGGTGAGCGCGGAGAACTCGGGCGGCACCTCGGGATACTCGAACATCGCATGGGCCACCACGCCACCGGACAGCGGCCAGCCGACCGCGGTCGATTTAGGGTCGGTCGTCGTCACGACGGTGGGCGCTGGCAAGGGCTTCAAGAACGGCCAGGCGACAGTGATGGTTGTCGACGATCTCGGTGGGGTCGTTAAAGGCGCCACCGTGACCGGGGACTTCACCGGCAGCTTCAACGAGCCCGGATTATCGGAAATAACTGATGGCACCGGAACGACGGTCATCACAACTGCAAGATCCGCCAAAGGCGGCCTCTCGGTGACGTTCTGTGTGACCAGCATCACCACCGACTCGACCCTCAATGATTGGGTGGGGAACAGCTGCGCTTCGAACTGAGGTGTCGGCAAGACTCCTCGGCGGCCACCGTTACAGAGAGCAAGTCGGTGTCGGTTTCGACGAGGTGCAGCGACACGAGTGGCAGGACCACGTGTTCGCCCTGGCGGACGCCTACCAGATGGCGGAGTAGGCCGCGCCAACAACAACCGAAGGGGTATGTCCGCCCTGATCTGCCCATTTCCTGATCGAGCCGACAGCGCAACAACTGAAGATCGGTACGGGCGGGCTAGGTCTCCTGGGGAGAGGGATGGGTGATCGACACTCCTTCGGGCCGAGTCTTTCCTTTAGAGACAGCCACCAGGGCAACACCGCCGAGAATGAGTGGAAGGGCGATCACAGCCTCGCCGGAGAGGGACTCTGAACCGATGGTCACACCTAGGAGCACGGCCACCAGCGGGTTGACGTAGGCATAGCTGGTGGCCAGAGCCGGACGAACCTTGCCGAGAAGGTACATGTAGGAGGAGAAGGCGACGATGGAGCCGAATGTGATCAAGTAGACAAGAGCGAGCCAGCCATCGAGTTCGGGGAAGCGCTCGAAACGTTCTCCGCGACCGAAACCGACTATCAGAAGCATGACGCCCCCGGCCGTCATCTCCGTCGCCGTCGCCATGGCTCCGGAAGGGAGGGAGATTCTCTGGCTCCAGACCGATCCGAAGGCCCAGCTGATGGGGGCAACGATCATCAGCGTCACCCCGAGGGCGTTGCCGGCGAAATCGCCCTCCTGGCTGAGAACGATGACTCCGGTCAGACCGATCCCAAGTCCGAGCCACTCCAGGCGATTGGGCCATCGGCCGAACAGTCCGCCCGACAAAGCGGCCCACAGCGGCATCGCCGCCACTGCCGTTGCCGCCAGGCCGGAACCGACCCCCCTGGCCTCCGCCAGAGCGACCAGGCCCACCCCGCCAATCATCAACAGAGCGCCGATCTGTGTGGCCGACCACCACTCGCTCCTTGTCGGCGCCGGAGCACCTCTCCGACGCAAGAAAAGAAAGAGTGCACCGCCCGCGATCACGAATCGAATGCCATTTCCCACGAACGCTGGAAAGTCCTCGACCAGGTAGCGAAGCGCGAGGTAGGTGGAACCCCAGATGAAGTACACGGACAACAAGGAGAGGCCGATGAGCCAGCGAGGATGCCGTGTGGTCATGGGCGATAGAACCTTCGTTGGCTTGGAACTATGCCGATCAACTCTCCAAAAAGGGAAGCTGGCGGTGTGGGGCAGGGTGCCTCTGTGGATACCTGGTGCCGGTTATGTGCCGCTCAACAGTCTGATTCAACCGAAGAGCAATCGGCCTCAGCCGACCAAGCGATACTTGCGCAGGTCGAGCTCGCCGTCCACCAAGTCGGGTAGACGACCGAGAGCAGCCTCAACGTGCGGAGTTGCGAAATGGGCGTCAAGGGCGTCGCCGTCCTGATATTCCTCGACGAACGTGAAGTCTCTGTCATCGTCGAGACTCGCCAGGAGCTCGTAGCTGATGTTGCCGGGCTCGGCCCGCGTCGGCTCGATCAGGCCCTCGAGCACTTCTCCAAGCTCCGCCCCTTTTCCTTCCTGAGCCCGTAGGTGGGCGACGACTCGCATTGTCACATAGCTCCTTTCAACTATGGAGC
>JAOTWH010000179.1 GCA_029863035.1 Acidimicrobiia bacterium
GATCGACGCCTCGAACGAATTCACTTCGTCGGTGAAGGCCAAAAGGTCTTTGAGGTTCTTACCGGCGCCGGCGCTGAGCACCTTGGTGAAGACGGACATAGCAACTCAGTCTATTGGGAGGAGGTTGATTGGGAACCCCCTGGCTACCGCCGAGCGGACTCCTAGGCGGCGAGGTTCTCCTGCACCGAGGGGTTCTCCAACAGCGCCGCCGGGTCGACTCCGGCCCGGTCGGGCAAAAGCTGTTGAACAACATCATCCACGTTGAAGGCGAATGGTGCCGGGTCGGCCACGGCCATCCCGTCGGGCCCTTTCACCACCACCGCCGCCGGGCGGCGCGGATCGCCGTCAACAACACCGGTCACCATCAACACTTCGCCACTATTGAGCTCGAGCAATGAACCCGTCGGGTAGGCGCCCATCATGTGGATGAACGCCCGCACGAAGTCTGGGTCGTACGAAGTACCAGCACCAGCAAGCAGAACACTCAGCGCCCGGTTTGGTGTTTCGGCGCGGCGATAGGAACGCCGGGTGGTGATGGCGTCGTAGGTGTCGGCCACAGAGACAACGCGGCTCAGCACGTGCAGCGGGCCGGGCTTGGCATCTCCGTCATGATCGTGGTCGTGGCCCACCAGCTTGGGATACCCGGTTCCGTCGAAGCGGGCGTGATGCTCTAGGGCGATCGCCGCGGCCATTTCCTGCCCAACTCCTGAGGCCGCCAGGATGGCCTGAGCGCCTTCCTGCGGATGCAGTTTGATCTCGTGCCACTGCTCGGCGGTGAGTCGACCGGGGTGCTGCAGCACGTCGCTGGGAACGCCGGTCTTGCCGATGTCGTGCAGGATGCCGCCCAACCCGAGTGGCAGCAGCTCATCTTCCGTCAAGCCCACCAGCCGACCGAGAGCCAGAGCGAAGATCGACGTGTTGACCGAGTGAAAGAAGGTGTATTCGTCGTGGCCCTTGACCGTCGCCAGAAGCAGCGACGCTCCTGGTTGCGCCACGCTTTGCTCGACGAGGTTCTGCACGGCCCAGCTCACACCGCTCAGCTCGAATTCGGTGCCAGATCGCATGGCGAAGCCGATTCCTCGCAAGACATCCAATGATGCGGCGTAACTGGAGCGCAGGTCGGCAAGATCGGATTCCTCAAGATCCGAGCGCGACAAGGGCCGATCGTTAAGACGGATGGTGCCGGCCGCCGGGGTGTCATCCGACTGGGAGGCGACGAACGCTCCGAATTCGACGATGTCTGCCGTCTCTACGGGCTCTATGAAGGTGATCGACTCGATACCACGCTCTTGCATGATCCGCAGTAAGCCATTGAACTCAAGCGAAGAATGCGCCATGAGGGTCGGGCCGACATAGAAAGCGTCACCGAGCAAAGTGAGCACGGACTCGCCGTCTTGGGGCTGCATGTCGTTGGCCGCGGCGGTGGCCGACTCAACGAGCTCGTCGGTCATCGGGTGGCCAGGCGGATACAGACCATATTGGCTAATCAAGCGCCGCAAGGCGCCCAGCAAGAACCGCAGTCGGCGCTCGTTCATGCCGCCACCTTTCTCAATGCCTCGCGCGCCGCGTTGCGCAGCACCTTCGATGGGCCAAAGAACCCACGGGCCGAAGCGATGTCACGGATCGCCGCGATGCCCGACGAGCTCTCTCGATCGGCGATGATGGCCAGCACGCGTTCTCTCACCTGAGTTGCCAGCTTCTTATCCCGCAGCGCCGCGACCAGAACCTCATCGGCGTTCTTCAGAGCAGACTTGGACAGAACAGTGAGAGCCGCCGAACGAACTCTTTCGTGATCATCGGACAAGGCCCCAATAGCGGAGTCAAGAGAACTCGCCGTGCCCAGACCAGCCATCGCTCGCAGCGCCTCCACCCGCACTCGATGATCCTCGTGATTGGCAATGAGGAGCGCCAGCCGTTGCGCCACCGACGGGTCACCGGTTTGGCCAAGAACAGTGGCAAGGTTTCGCACAACGTACCAACGCTTGTCGCTCAGATGCTTCAGCAAAGGCTGATGGTCCACCTTGCTCACGCCAACCAACAGGTCTATCAGCACGCGACGCTGGGTGGGATTCTCTTCCACGGCCAGGTGCTCAACCAACTTGTCCAACACGGGTGAGCCCCAGGCCTCAAGGAGCCTGGCGGCGTCGGTCATGTCGGAGTCCGCCAAGCCCGCCACCAGCGCGTCGATCAGCTCTGGTGTGACCATTCCTCCCAGAGCTTCGTCGACCTCGTGCTGGCGTGCCGGCGGGTGGGTTGGATCCTCGAGGCATGCTTCCAGCCAGCGCCGAGCATCCTCTAGCTTGCCTTTGCGGACGCAGACCGAGACCTTGCCGCCCCAGATGCGAAGGATGCGTCGGAACCGGATGTCCCGCTTTTCGATTGCCATGAGCTGGCGAAGCACCGCGATCCCCACCTCGATGCTGGTTTTGTCGTCATCGCTGGCATGGGCCAGGTTCCCGTACGGGTTGCGACCGCTCTCCTCCGACTGGGTCTCGGCCAAAAGGCCGCCAACGCGCTGCGCCGCGGCCATTCGAGCATCCTTCACTTCATCGGCTGACTGCAACAGCGCGAGCAGCTCCTCGGGGCGCTCGTCGGCGCTGTCCGATGACACCCGGGCGTAGCTCCTCAGCTCGATCTCTCCCTGTTGGCTCAGGTGCGGTGCCAGCGCCGCCAGTTCATGACCGGACAACTGATCAAGGAATATCTCGAAGCTGGATTCCGTGCGGCCCGCCAGCATGTGTTCCAGGATGGGGACCTGGAACTCGGATGGGAGGTAGAAGTATGCCTCGACGAAGACCTTCACCAGGTCCTCGAAGCTGGCGGTGTCTTCCATATCGACCAGAGCGAACACTCCCGAATACTGGCCGCAGAAATGCTCGACCAATCGATCCGGTTCGCCCTCGGACGCGGCCAAAAGATCGGCGGCGAATCGCTCAGGATCGGCACCCTCTGCCAGAACCACTTCCACGTCGGGATGACGAGGTTTGTTGCTCTTCTTTTCGTCATCTTCGACCAGAAGGGCCCGCTGCGTCAACTGAAGCGACTCAACACCTTCCCCTGCCAGCAAGGCCTGAGCTCCCCCCGAAGCTCGAATATCCTCCAGCTCCCGGGCGAGGATCTTGAACATCTCGACGACCTCGTCGTCGGTTGGCGGCCCTACCACCTTGAGTCCCGACACGTCATGCAAGAACATCCTCTTCAACATGCGCAAAGCGCCATCGCTCCCGGTGGCCACCTCCTCTCCGTCGACGACGAAACTGGTGGGACCCACCTCAACGGCAATGGGAAAGGCCGAGGCGTCGCGAACGACGTCGACGCGGTGGGTGAACGCAGGCTGCTCGGCCGGGTTGGGGTAGAGCTGGAAGGTGCTCCATGCGGCGCCGAACGCGTCCAGCACCGCCACCAAACCGGCGTGAGGGTCCGCCGGCATGGCATCGCTGCGTTCCTCGTCCCCACCGAGAGATGTGATTTCGGGTTGGGAATCCATGGTCATCCTTACAGCGAGATCAGATCCTCGCGGATGGCGTACAGAACCGCCTCGCTTCGTGAATGGAGCCCCAGCTTGTCGAGAATGTTCCGTACATGATTCTTGACGGTGTTCTCGGAGATGTAGAGGTCTTGTCCGATCTCACGGGAGGTGTGCCCTTTGGCCACGAGCTCGAGTACCTCGATCTCGCGACCGGTGAGCACCGGCTTGCGCGTGCCGATCAGCTCATGATGTCGCAATAGCTGGCGGGTGGCGTCGAAGAGCTTGCCTGCCATCAACGGGCTCACCACTGCCCCGCCTGCGACAACGTCCGTGATGGCGCCGGCCAGCACCTCGAAGGAAGCGTCCTTGTTCAGATAGCCGCGCACCCCGCTCTTGATCCCCTGGAGCAGGTCCTCTTCGGACTCAGACGACGACAACAACACGATGTGACTCTCGGGCGCAACCGCATGGATCTTCTCAACCACTTCCAACCCGGACAGACCGGGCATGAGGATGTCGAGCACGATCACCTCGGGCTGGAAGGCCTCCGATTCAGTGACAGCCGCCTCGGCATCGCTGGCCTGGCCCACAACCTCGAAGCCCTCCGCCGTCAGAGCAGAAGCAAGGCCCCGGCGGAACAGCGCCACATCGTCAACTACGAGAACACTTGTCATGTCGCCTCTATCAGTCCGAGAGAGCCGTCGTCGCGTCGGTACAGCACGCCATATCTCTCCGAATCTCCATTGAGAAAGAAGAAGAAATCGTGGCCAAGCAAGTCCATCTGCAACGCCGCCTCCTCAGGCATCATGGGTTTGATCGCAAAGCTCTTCACTCGTGTGATGGTCATTGCGTCCTCTACCCCCTCGTTTTCGGACAGAACTAGTCCCTCATTAAGTGCTTTG
>JAOTWH010000180.1 GCA_029863035.1 Acidimicrobiia bacterium
CCGATGCCCATCGCAGCAGCTATGTCGCCGATGGGTTGCAGGGTGGCCTGGCGGGCGATATCGAGATCTGTTGGAAAGCTCATGAGCCCATACCAACACCTGGAGGGGCGTTGGTCAAACCGTCCCCACTCGTCCGGCGTCGGTGTAGACGTTGAACCCGTCGTCGCGCAGGAACCCCACGACGGTTAGCCCGAGTTCTTCGCCCAGTTCCGCCGCCAGCGACGATGCCGCCGATACGCCGCACACGATGGGCACACCAGCGACCGCAGCCTTCTGGGCTATCTCGAACGAGATGCGGCCAGACACCATCAAGATCAGCTCCCCAAGCGGCCAGGCCTGTTGGCTGAGTGCCCCGATGACCTTGTCGACCGCGTTGTGGCGCCCGACGTCTTCGCGCACAGCCAGAAGCTTGCCCTGGTCGTCGAAGAGGGCAGCGCCGTGGAGACCCCCGGTGGTCTCGAAGGCTCTCTGAACGTCGCGCAGCCGCTGCGGCAGGGCCAGCAACAACTCGATTGCAACCTGGGGGCCACTTGGCGGCTTGAGCGCAGCCACCCGCACCGCGTCGATCGAAGCTTTGCCGCACACGCCGCACGACGAGGTGGTGTACATGTTCCTTTGGAACTGCGCCGGGTCGATCTCGACACCGTCGGCCGGTCTCAGCTCCCACCGGTTGTCGTCTGGGGCCTGGGGGACAGGGGCGACAGAGCCAACCTCGCTGGGAGAAAGAACGATTCCTTCCGTGAGGACGAAACCGCGAATGAGGTCTTCGTCATCTCCCGGTGTTCTCATCAGCACGGCCAGCGGTGTGCCGCCCAGTCTTATCTCGAGTGGTGCCTCAGTGACCAGGTCATCTTCGAGCTCCGACCACACACCGCCTTGCGTCTTGCGCACCTTGCGACGGCTTATGGCGTCCATCGGCTGAGACTACGCGCGGTGGACTGCGCGACTCGACTGGGGGGCAATGTTCCAGGCCATCGTGAGTCGAGTGGTCCTATCCTGCAGAGAGCTCGGTCTCAACTTGGGCCATATCGCAAGGAGGAACTCGTGAAGCGGACTTTTCTGGTGGTGGCAGCGCTGTCTCTCGTCTTGTACGCCTGTGGGGGCGATGACGCTCACCCCGACGTAACTGCCGCACGCGACGCGGCGTCCGTGGCGGCCGGCGGCGACGTCTTCGCGGCCAATTGTGCGGTGTGCCATGGCGCCGACCTGAGCGGAGGCTCCGGCCCCAATCTGATCACATCGGAGCTGTCGCATCCCGATTCTGATTTCGTCGATGCCATCACCAATGGCAAGGACGAGATGCCGGCTTTCGACCTCACGTTGAGCGCTGAAGAGATCGCGCAAGTGGTCGACTTCGTCAGGAGCGCGCAAGCCGCCGGCCTCGAGGAGTAGTTCCAGCGCTAGCCGTCTAGCCGGTCCTGCGATACACCTCGTCACCGATGCTGACGTACATCGGTCCGCTTCCAACCGCCGCCACATAGCCCCGGATGCCTTCGTCTACGAAGGCGATGTCGTCTGCGATCGCCTCTTTATCGGCCACGGTGCCCAGCCCGAGAAGATGCGAGGTGAATTCGGGACACGGCCTGGCTACGGCGGGTTCGACCAGGTCGATATCACCCTCGGCCGTTCTGACCGCCAACCCCGCCGCAACGTCGTCGGGGTTGTAACTGCGGGATGTCTGGACGATCAAGTTCTCACCGGCGACACCATCGGCCAGAGCGCCGAACCGCCCCTCCATGGCCTGGTAGTGGCTGGTGAAGCCGACCGACACCGCCCGAGTAGGCCGGCCTTTGCCGCCTGGATAGAGGGGATGATGAACATCCATCACCCACGAGTCGCCATCCCATCCCAACATTCCGCCGCCGACCAGCGCCGCACGGTCGACGTTGGCTATCCATTCGGGGTGATAGCCCTCGCCTTTGATCTTGATCTTGCGCCGTTGCACCTGAAGGCGCACCACGGGGCCGATCAGTTCCAGGTCTGACATGGACGAGACGATACCGGTGGCCGTCGGCGACGCGGTGGTGCCGGGTAGGGTTGGTGTCGATGGCGCCAACCAACGGTCAGGTTTCCTTCGAGCTGAATGGCGAGCCGGTTAAGGCCAGCTCCGACCACCCCCACTTGCTCGCCGCGCTGCGCGAGGAGCTCGGCATCCTGTCGGCCAAGGACGGGTGTTCGCCATCTGGGCAATGCGGTTGTTGCACCATCATCATGGACGACAAGGCCGTCGTGTCGTGTCAGATGTCGATGGAGAAGGCCGACGGCACCTCGATCACCACTCTGGAGGGCTTCCCGGACCATGAGCGGGAACGGCTCGCCAGCGCCTTCGCCGTAACCGGAGCGCTGCAATGCGGGTTCTGCACCCCTGGCATCCTGGTTCGGGTCAAGGCATTGCTCGATAAGAAGGGTTCGGACCTCACGAGCACCGAGGCCGCCGGACGGCTCGGCGCCCACCTATGCCGCTGCACCGGCTACACCAAGATCTTCGAGGCCGTCGACATGTTGGCCGCCGGTGAGATCCCCATGCCTCACTTGTCCGAGGGCATCGGTAAGAACGGCATCAAGTACGAGGCGTTGGAGCTGGCGCTTGGCGATCGCCCCTACATCGACGACATGGTCCGGCCAGGGTTGTTGCACGGAGCATTCAAGCTGACCGACCATGCCAGGGCAGACGTCAAGTCGATCGACACCACGGCTGCCGAGGCGGTCGTGGGGGTCGTCAAGGTCTTGACCGCCGCGGACGTTCCAGGCGATTTGCGAGTTGGCCTCATACACAAGGATTGGCCTGTGTTCATACCCGAGGGCGGCCGCACCTCTTATATGGGCGACGTGCTGGCGATAGTGGTGGCCGAAGATCGTCAAACCGCCCGCCACGCCGCCGAGCTGGTGAAGGTGGACTACGAAGTCCACACTCCGTTCGTCAACGCCATCACCGCGCTGGAATCCGATGAGGATGCCGTTTGGGGCCTCGACGGCAATGAACTGAGCCGGTCTGCCTATGCCCGCGGCGACGCCGATGCCGCCCTGGCCGACAGCGCCCACACCTTGCACGAGGTGTTCATGACCCAGCGCATCGAGCATGCGTTCCTCGAGCCGGAGTCCACCCTGGCCGAGCCGTTGCCGGACGGGCGGCTGATGGTTTACTCCGGCGGCCAGGGCGTGTGGGACGACCGCAACCAGATCGCGGCTGTGCTCGGGGTGGAGCCAGATCAAGTCATCGTGGAACTGGTCTCCAACGGCGGCGCCTTCGGCGCCAAGGAGGACATGTCCAACCAGGCCCAAACCGCGCTGGCTGCCCACCTGTTGCAGCGCCCGGTCAAGTGCACGCTGTCGCGCGAGGAATCGTTGCTGCTGCATCCCAAACGGCATCCGATCCGTATGGAGACCTGGGCGGCGTGTGACGAAGAGGGCAAGCTCACCGCGCTCAAGGCGCGCATGGTTGGTGACTCCGGCCCGTACGCCTCGGTCGGAATGAAGGTGTTGGAGCGGGCGGCAGGCCACGCCAGCGGCCCTTATGCGTTCCCCAACATCGACGTTGAATCCATCGCGGTCCGTACCAACAACTCGGTGTGTGGCGCCTTCCGCGGTTTCGGCGCCAACCAGGCCCAGTTCGCCAGCGAAGGGATCATGGATCGACTGGCGGAGATGGTGGGCATTTCCGGCTGGGAGATCCGCATGCGCAACGCCGTGGAGCCGGGTTCGGTTTGGGGCCCCGGTCAGGTGATGGACGATGGCAGCCTCGGCGCCAAGGCGTGTCTTGAGGCCATCAAGCCCGCCTACGACGACGCCATAGCGTCTGGCAAGGCAGTGGGACTGGGACTCGGCATCAAGAACAGCGGACTCGGCAACGGTGCCAAAGAGATCGCCAAAGCCGTTGTCCGCTTCGAAGAGGACGGAACCGTTGAGGTTCGCCACTGCTGGACCGAGATGGGCCAGGGCGTTCACACCGTCGCCCAACAGATCGCGTCCGAAGAGTTGGGCATCGACCCGGCCCGCATTCGAGTGGTCGTGGACACCACCCGGGAACTGGCCGCCGGCCAGACCACGGGATCGCGCGGCACGCTGATGGGCGCCGGATCGGTTGCCGACGCCTGTCGGGTGGCGGACGAGGGTGGTCGAGAGGTCGGCGTCGACTACATGGGCGAGTATCGGGTCGATTGGACCAACTCCCTCGAGGAACAGGTCGAGAACCCCATCATCCACTCCACCTTCGGGTACGCGGCGCAGCTGGTCATCGCCGACCCCCAGACGGGCGAAATAGAAAAGGTGGTGGCAGCTCACGATGTCGGCAAAGCGATCAACCCCAACCTGTGCGAGGGCCAGATCCAGGGCTCGG
>JAOTWH010000181.1 GCA_029863035.1 Acidimicrobiia bacterium
CAGGGCGAACGGAACCGGTCTCCGCTTTATGAAGCGGAGGACGATGCGTGCACCCTCGCCGAGGACGGCGCGCGTCGATATCGGCTTAGTGGGAGCTCCCATGACGACTCCAGAATACGGCTCGGCCGTGTGAGGTACTGTGGCCGGGGAGGAGCGAGCGTGATCCGTCCTATGCATCGAGGGGACGTCCCTTCCGTGGTGAATCTGTGTGACCAACTCGGCTACCACGTAACAGCTGAGGAACTCGAGGCACGAATGGGAGCCCTCCACGCCGAAGACGGGCACCTGTTGTTGGTTGCTGAGGTAGGTGTCGTTGTGGGCTGGGTGCACGCTCGCATTTCGCAACTCCTGACCGATCCCGCGATCGTTGAAATCGCCGGGCTCGTGGTGTCCGATACGGCCCGCGGCCTGGGCACTGGTCGGTCGCTGGTGGTTGCTGTCGAGCAGTGGGCATGGTCACTCGGCTTGAGCCAGGTTCACCTGCGCTCGAACGTAAAGCGTCGCAAAGCCCACAAGTTCTACGAGGCGCTTGGTTATCGCAGGGTCAAGCGGTCAGAGGTGTTCGTCAAGGCCTTGGAGTAGGACGAGTGTTATCCGAACTCGACGCCCTGTGATAAGGGAAGCTCATCCGACCAGTTGATGGTCACGGTTTGGCGTCGCATGTAGGCCCGCCACGAGTCGGATCCCGACTCGCGCCCGCCGCCCGTCTCCTTCTCGCCGCCGAATGCTCCGCCGATCTCGGCACCAGAGGTTCCGATGTTCACGTTGGCGATGCCACAGTCAGATCCCATGTAGGACAGGAACCGTTCGGCTGCCTTCATGTTGTTGGTGAAGATGGCCGACGACAAGCCCTGGCGCACGCCGTTCTGAACCTCGATGGCCTCATCCAGATCCTCCACTTCAATGACATAGAGAATGGGTGCGAAGGTCTCTTCCTGCACCAGGGGAGCGTCTTTGGAGATCTTGATGATGGTCGGCTCGACGAAGTAGCCGTCGAGTCCCTCCACCTTGGCCTCCCCGCCCCCCACCAGCACTTGTCCACCTTGTTCTTGAGCAATGCCGACGGCAGCCATCATGTCGTCTACCGCCCGGCGATTCACCAGGGGGCCCATCAGCGTGTCGGGGTCGAGCGGGTCGCCGATCTTGACGTGGTGATATGCCTCGACCAGCCGCTTGGTGATATCTCCGGTGATGGTGTTCTGAGTGATGAGCCGACGAGTGGAAGTGCATCGTTGGCCCGCAGTGCCAACAGCGCCGAACAGAACTGCCCGCGTCGTCAGCTCGAGGTCGGCATCCTCTAAGACCGTAATGGCGTTGTTGCCGCCTAACTCCAGCAAAGAGCGACCGAGACGCGCAGCTGTCGCGGTTCCTACCTTCTCGCCCATGTTGCACGAGCCCGTCGCCGAGATCAGCGGCACCCTGCGGTCATTGATGAGCTTGTCTCCCACCTCCGCGCCGCTGCCCACCATGAGATTGAAGACGCCTTCATACCCGGTGCCTTCCATCACCTGATGGACGATGTTCTGCACGGCTATCGCCGACAGCGGCACCTGGCTCGACGGCTTCCAGATCACCGAGTCGCCGCAAACGGCCGCCAGAAGTGAGTTCCACGACCACACGGCGACGGGGAAGTTGAAGGCCGTGATCACGCCGACCAGACCTAGGGGGTGCCACTGCTCGTACATGCGGTGGTCTTGGCGCTCCGAGGCGATGGTGGAGCCATAGAGCTGGCGAGAAAGGCCCACCGCGAAGTCTGCGATGTCGATCATCTCCTGCACCTCGCCCTCGCCCTCGCCTTGGATCTTGCCCATCTCGAGCGACACCAGGGCACCCAATGGCTCTTTGTGGTCCCGCAGGGCGTTTCCGATCTGGCGTACGAATTCACCCCGCTTAGGCGCCGGTACCGACCTCCACCGAAGGAAGGCGTCTTGGGAAGACTCGATCACCTTCTCGTATTCATCGGTCGAGGTCCGTCTAACGGTTGCCAGGGTCTCGGTGGTGGAAGGGTTCTCGGATGCCAGTTCGTCGGCTTCGCCCGCTAGCCATTTGCCTGCGTACACGCCCGAGTTGGTGTCGGATAGCCCGAGGGCTGAGAAGATCTGGTCGCGGTTCATTGATTTCCTCCAGGTGTTGTTGGGAAAGCTAGTCGTCTCGCCGAGCTTGGCCTCCAGCCGCTGCGACCTGCGACTCGTAAACTCGCTGTGCCATGTCTTCCGAGTCCCGCTCACTGGTGATCCTGGCGCTGATCGCCAATTCCATCATTGCCGTCATCAAGTTCGTGGCAGCTGGGATATCGGGTTCTTCGGCGATGCTCGCCGAAGGTTTCCACTCGGTGGCCGACTCCGGTAACCAGCTCTTCCTGCTCCGGGGCACGGCCGTGTCTCGATACGCACCAGACGTACGCCACCCGTTCGGGCACGGCAAGCAGCTGTTCTTCTGGAGCTTTATGGTGGCCGTTGTCCTGTTCGTTGGTGGGTCGGTTGTGGCGCTCCTGGAGGGGTGGGAGCATGTCTTCCACCCCGAGGAACCTCAGAACCTTGCTCTGAACCTGACGGTCCTGGCTCTGGCGGCACTTTTCGAATACTCCATAGCCTTTCGTCCCGCTCTGAAGCAGTTCAATCGGATGCGTGGCGGTCGCGGTGTTATGCGCACCGTGCGTGAGGCCAAAGACCCAGCCCTGTTGGTGGTCCTGTTCGAGGACACAGCAGCCATGATCGGCGTGGCTATCGCCGGCATCGGCGTGTTGTTGGCGAACATCACGGGCAACGGGCGGTGGGACGGAGCGGCTTCGATCATGGTGGGGCTGTTGTTGGCGGGCACCGCCTGGATTCTGGCTTTCGAGACCAAAGCCTTGTTGGTGGGCGAAGCGGCAACCCGAGAGGACCGTTCCTCGATTCGGGCCGCCAGCCTGGCTGTGCCAGAACTCGTGTCCGTGGGCAAACTGCTCACGATGCACATGGGTTCCGACAAGATCCTGGTGAACATCGAGGCCGACTTCAAAGACGGCCTCAGCGACGATCAGGTAGAGGCAGCTATCGACAAGGTCGAAGCCAACATCAGAGCTGCCGTTCCATCGGTCGGCCACATATTCGTCGAACTGCAGTCGCCGCAACGATGACCGGCGAGGGCTCCGCCCCGGCTTCGTCGGCCAACCTGGGACCAGGCTTCGACATTCTCGGACTGGCACTGGACGTGAGGTGCTCGGTGAAGGCGCACCGGGCTGACTCTTGGAGCGTTGACTCCGACCGGGGCGATCCGGACGAGGCCACCATGTTTGCCCTGGAAGCTGTGACTGCGCCGGGAGCGTGGCACCTTCAGATTACAAGCACCATTCCGGTGGCGAGGGGCCTCGGTTCGAGTGCGGCGTTACTAGCGGCAGCCGCCGCTGCCACCAGACGGTGGCAAGGTGGGGTGGCCGACCCCGACGAGGTTTTCACGGTGGTTGCCGAGGCCGAAGGTCATCCCGACAACGCAGCAGCCACGGTGTATGGGGGGTTGGTTGCTGTGACCGGGGGGTCGGTCCATCAACTGGAGCTATCGCCCGATCTGGTCGCGGTGCTGGCGGTGCCCAACCAGGAGCTGTCGACGACCGCGGCTCGCGCCGTCCTGCCCGATGAAGTACCGAGCGATGTTGTGGCGAGGAGCGTGACCAGGGTTGCGTTTCTCATCGAAGGCATGCGGACCGCAGATCCCGTCGCTTTCGCCGCCGCGGCAGGCGATGAACTGCATGAGCCATACCGGGCGGCGCTGGCGCCGATCACTTCGGTGCTGATGGATGCCGCCCGAGGCGCCGGCGCACTCCACGTTTGTTGGAGTGGGGCCGGTCCGTCGATCCTGGCAGTCGTAACCGTCGAATCGCGCGACGCTGTTGTCGAGGCCATGGGCGCTGTCCTGGGCACCGACGGTGAGGTGCTCATGCCGGCAATGACCTCCCAAGGCCTTCTGTAGCGGTAGGCCGAGCCTGGCCGGTCAACCAGTCTGGGCAGCCTGGACGAATGCCTCGAAGATGGCCAATGAGGGGAGGTCGCCCTTTTCGGAGAGGAACTCGGGGTGCCATTGCACGCCCTGGAAATCCCAGGTGGGGTCGTGATACTCGATGGCTTCGACCACGCCGTCGTCGCCCCAGCCCACCGCAGTCAGACCCGGTGCCAGCTCCTTGACCGACTGGTGGTGGATGGAGTTGACGGCAACCTCGGAGGCGCTGAGCAGCTTCCCGAGGCGGCAATCGTCGTCGATCGTGACCTTGATGGGAGTGCGGTAGACATCTTCGCCGGAGAGGAAGTGATCGTGCGACCCATCGATGT
>JAOTWH010000182.1 GCA_029863035.1 Acidimicrobiia bacterium
GAGCCGCTGATCGGCGAGGCCGGGCTGATGGGCATGTTCGCTTCCGAAGAACAGCGAGCCTCCATCGACAAGGTTCAGGCCTTGATGTCGCTACTAGAGGGCCACGGCCATGTCATCATGGACCGCATCGGAGCACGCCAGTTGCCCAACCAGGCCAGGATGTCTGCCGCGCTGCGCCAGCGTCGCAAGGATCCCCGTACCGCAGCATTCTTCCGGCTGGCAGGACTCGAGATGAAGATGCGTCAGTACGAATTGGGCGAGAAGTTCGTACTTGCCATCGAGCGCGAAGCAGGCTTCTCCTCACTCGATCGTGCCTGGGAGAGTGCCGAAAAGCTTCCGACTTTGGAAGAGATCAACGACCCCATCCGATGGCTGCAACGGACGGCCTAAGCGAGCTGGCACGCTCGGTGCTTGAGCGGGTCTCAGCCGCCTTGCCGTCGGGCCCCATCGTGGTGGCCCTCAGCGGCGGAGCAGACTCGGCAGTGGCCGCCTGGGCGGCAGCACTTTGCAGCGACGAGGTGCGAGCCGTTCACGTCGATCATGGGTTCGCCGCTTCGCTCACCCTCGCCCAAGCTGCTCGGGCGGTGGCTTCCAAACTTGAAATGGAGATCGACGAGGTAGCCGTCCAGGTGCCGCCCGGAGCATCCCCCGAGGGACAAGCTCGCGATGTGAGGCAGCAGGCCCTGGTCGATGCGCTCAAGCCGCCCGAGACGCTGGTGTCCGGCCACACGGCAGACGATCAGGCGGAGACCATCTTGGGCAATGTCATCCGGGGCACCGGAACCTCCGGGTTGGCCGGCATCCCGCCGAGGAGAGACGGGTGGGTGAGGCCTTTGCTCGGGGTCACTCGTGACGAGACCCGCCGTTTGGCAACCGAGCTTGGTCTGCCGTTCGTCGACGACCCCCAGAACGATGATCTCTCGTTGCGGCGCAACCAGTTGCGGCACCAGTTGATCCCCCATCTGGAGGATCGTTTCAACCCTCAGCTCAGACCTGCGTTGCGCCGGCTGGGATACGCGGCGGCTGCCGACGACCGGCTGCTCGAGCGCTATGCCGCCACCGCGCCTGTTGTCACCACCGGCGCAGGGGATACGACGGTGCCGGCGGCGCTGGTACAGACGATGCCGCCGGCCGTAGCGACGCGGGTAGTTCGCCGTGCGCTGCGCCGAGCTCGGGGGCCCCACGGTGGCAGTTCCGATGAGATCGAAGCGGTACTGGCGGTGGCCGGCGGTGCCCTTCCCTCGGTCACGCTGGGAGACGGCCTCGAAGCGAGTAGGGAAGGGCCGCTGGTGGTGCTGCATCACGGACCCCATAGCCCGGCGGCGCCGATCGATCTGGTGATCGGCGGCACCACCGAATTCGGATCGTGGTGCGTAACCGCCACCGCTGTTGCACCACCTCAGCCTCGGCCACTCGGTCGCTCCATCGCCGTTTTGAACGCCGACGCGCTGACGGCTCTCGTCCTGCGGCCGGCGGGGGAGGGGGAATCGATCGAGATGGCCGATGGCCACAAAGAGGTGAGGCGGGCGTTAGCCGAGGCCGGCGTACCAGCGCGGCTCCGCATCGGCTGGCCGGTTGTGGACGATGGCGGAAGGATCGCCTGGTTGGTAGCCGTAAGGCCGGCGGCGTGGGCCATGGCCAATGAGCACTCGGCCGACCTCATCAGACTGACCGCGAACCGATCATGCTGAAGATCGCCAAGGTCTTGGTGTCGGCGGAAGACATCGAAAGCAAACTCGCCGAGATGGGCGCCGCCATCACTGAGGACTATCGCGGCAAGGACCTTCTCATGATCGGCGTGCTCAAGGGCGCATTCATGGTTATGGCCGATCTCGCCCGTCATGTCCGATTGCCGATCGAATTCGATTTCATGGCGGTCTCTTCCTACGGCGCCGCCACCAAAACCTCTGGCGTGGTTCGCATTCTCAAGGACCTCGACCGCCAGATCGAAGGGCGCCATGTCTTGATCATCGAGGACATCATCGATTCGGGCCTTACGCTCGACTACCTGATCCGGAACCTCGGTGCTCGCAACCCGGCCTCGCTCAAACTGGCTGCACTGCTGATCAAGGATGGGATGCAGCAGGTGCCGATTGACGTCACCTACACCGGATTCACCATCCCCAATGAGTTCGTAGTCGGCTATGGCCTCGACAACGTCGAAAGGCTCAGGAATCTCCCATATGTGGCGGTTCTGGAGGAGCACCTAGGCGCCGAGATGTAGCGATAACTGGTTCCTTGAGTGCAGCGGTCGACCCGCCGATGTAACAAGGTGCATGTCACCCTGGCATTGTGGAATAACCGCCATAGCATGGGGGTGGGCAGAACCCTGTCCCGACGTACCAAAATCGACCAGGAGATCTTGTTTTGAATCGCACCGTACGAACGGTTGCCATATACGCGGTTGTGATCGCCCTTGTCGTCATGGTCGTCAACAGCTTCGTTTCCACCGCGACTGAGCCCGCCGAACTCACCCTGAGCGAGTTCGAAGACAAGGTCGCGGCGGGCCAGGTGGTCGAGGCCATCATCAAGCAGAAATCCAACGTCATCGAGGGGGAGCTCACGGCATCTGGCGCCACCTCTGGCGGCGAGACGATGTTCGAGGTCGTGTATCCCGACGAGTACGAGGATGAGCTAACCACCAAGTTGTTGGCCGCAGATGTCAGCGTCGTCCCCCAGTCGGAGAACCCCAGCCTGCTGCAGTGGTTCCTGACCACGATCCTGCCATACGTTCTCATCTTCGGCATCTTCATCTTCATCTTGATGCAGCTCCAGGGTGGCGGAAACAGGGTTATGTCGTTCGGCAAGGCCAAGGCCAAGCAGGTGACGAAAGACATGCCCAAGGTCACCTTCGGCGACGTGGCCGGGCTCGACGAGGCTGTCGAAGAGCTGCAGGAGATCAAGGAGTTCTTGGCCTCGCCGCAGAAGTTCCGCGCCATGGGCGCCAAGATCCCCAAGGGAGTGCTGCTGTATGGCCCGCCCGGCACCGGCAAGACGCTGTTGGCCCGAGCTGTTGCCGGCGAAGCGGCAGTGCCCTTCTTCAGCATCTCCGGTTCCGATTTCGTCGAGATGTTCGTTGGCGTTGGTGCCAGCCGGGTGCGCGACCTTTTCGAGCAGGCCAAGGCTGCGGCGCCGGCCATCATCTTCATCGATGAGATCGATGCCGTGGGACGCCATCGCGGTGCCGGTCTCGGGGGCGGCCACGACGAACGTGAGCAGACCCTCAATCAGCTGCTTGTGGAGATGGACGGCTTCGACGTCAACAAAGGCGTCATCCTCATTGCCGCCACCAACCGACCGGACATCCTCGATCCGGCTCTGCTGCGTCCCGGGCGATTCGATCGCCAGGTGGTGGTCGACCGGCCGGATCGCGAAGGCCGAGAGTTGATCCTGGCGGTTCATGCGAAGGGCAAGCCGCTGGCCGACGATATCGACCTGGCCGTCCTCGCCAGAGAAACACCTGGGTTCACCGGCGCCGATTTGGCGAATCTCATCAATGAGGGAGCGCTACTGGCGGCCCGTCATGACAAGGAATCCATAAGCATGGTGGAGCTGGAGGAAGCCATCGAGAGAGTGGTGGCCGGCCCCGAGCGCAAGAGTCGGGTCATGTCCGACGACGAGAAGAACATCACCGCCTACCACGAAGGCGGCCACGCCTTGGTGGGGTTCGCCCTGCCCAAGTCGGACCCTGTTCACAAGGTCACCATCATTCCCCGCGGCCGCGCCGGCGGTTACACCAAGTCGCTCCCCATCGAAGATCGCTACTACATGCGCCGCAGCGAGCTGGTGGATCAGCTTGCGATGATGCTCGGTGGCCGCACCGCAGAGGAGATCGTCTTCGGTGATCCATCGACCGGCGCATCGGACGACATCGAAAAGGCCACCATGGTTGCCAGGAAGATGGTCATGGAATACGGCATGAGCGACCGTCTGGGGCCGATGGCCTACGGCAAGCCAGATGCCGAAGTGTTCCTCGGCCGCGACTACAACCGTCAGCAGGATTACTCGGACGAAGTTGCGTCCATGATCGACGACGAGGTCCGGGCTCTGATCACCCAGGCTCACGAAGAGGCGCGCGAGATCCTCACTGTGCACCGCGATGCTCTCGATCGTCTTGTTGAACAGCTGCTCGACGTGGAGACGGTCGACGGCAAGGCGCTCGAGACCATCTTCCACGACGTGCCGAAGTGGGAGCACGACGTCGACGGGAGCGGGCGCATTCGCCAGCCCAGCGACAGCCCGCGCCATGGAATCGCCGCCGTTACCACCGCCAAGGCCGAGGGCAAGAGTTAGCCCTC
>JAOTWH010000183.1 GCA_029863035.1 Acidimicrobiia bacterium
CCCGCCTGGGGGCGCCCGACGTGAGGACCGGGCTCAAGAAGCCCCAGTAGCGCGCTCTTCCCTTCTCCCGCTTGCGGGGGAAGTACCCCGAGCGCAGCGAGGGGGGATGGGGGAGCGGACCCTTCGTAGACCCTCTTCTTTCTCCCCTCCCGCTTGCGGGAGGGGTAGGGGGAGGGTGGCGATCGCGCTCGAAGAGTCTGGCGCGTGGCAGGTGCTGCACATCAGCTCCCCCTCCGACCTCGGCCTACGGCCTCGGCCACCTCCCCCGCTGCGCGGTGGAGGGAAAGAGTGGACCCGCGCTCTTCCCTTCTCCCGCTTGCGGGGGAAGTACCCCGAGCGCAGCGAGGGGGATGGGGGAGCGGACCCTTCGCCACATCGCGCCATGTCAGGTGGGGGTCCGTCCGATTGCCTCGCCGGTCGCGCTAGCGTTCTCACGCGTCGCCGGCTTCCGGTCGATGCCAGGACGGTCACTTCTTCATCCTGTATCGCTGCGTGTGGCCGGACGCGAAGGAGTGAAACGATCATGAAGATCGCCATCTTGTCACGGTCCCCGAGGGCGTACAGCACGCAACGTCTCAAGGCGGCAGCTGTGGACCGGGGACACGAAGCCCGTGTGCTCAATACGCTGAGGTTCGCGATAGACCTCTCGGGCGGCGAGCCGGATCTGCAGTACCGGGGGAAGCAGTTATCGCATTACGACGCAGTTCTCCCCCGTGTGGGCGCTTCGATCACCTTCTTCGGGCTCGCGGTCGTTCGCCAGTTCGAGCAGATGGATGTGTACACACCGAACACCGCCAACGGGATCGCCAACTCTCGGGACAAGCTTCGGGCAATCCAGATCCTGTCCCGTCACGATATCGGCATCCCGTCTACGACCTTCGTCCGCGACCGCGCCGACGTGCTGGCAGCCATCGAGAGGGTCGGTGGAGCTCCGGTCATCATCAAGCTGCTGGAGGGAACCCAGGGCATCGGAGTCATCCTCGCTCCCGACATCAAGGTGGCCGAGGCGGTTATCGAAACCCTGCAGAGCACCAAGCAGAACGTGTTGATTCAACGCTTCGTTGCCGAGAGCAAAGGGCGCGACATCCGCGCCATCGTCGTGGGCGACCGCGTGGTCGCCGCCATGAGGCGGCGGGCCCAGGGAGAGGAGTTCCGGTCGAACGTGCACCGCGGCGCCAGCACCGAGGTCGTCGAACTAGACAGGGATTTCGAGAGGGTGGCGGTGCAATCGGCGCAGATCATGGGCCTGCGGGTGGCCGGGGTCGACATGCTGGAGGGTGAGGATGGGCCGCTGGTACTGGAGGTCAACTCATCACCCGGCCTCGAAGGGATCGAGACGGCCACCGGCCTCGATATTGCCGGTGCCATTATGGACTACATGGGGGGACAGGTTGCCTTCCCGGAGCTCGATATCCGCCAAAGGCTGACGGTCAGCACTGGCTACGGCGTCACAGAATTGCTGGTCCGGGAGGGATCCGAGTTGGTGGGCAACGCCATCGACGACTCCGGCCTACGCGACCAGGACATCACCGTGCTGACCCTAACCAGGGGAACCACGGTGATCCCCAACCCACGCAACTCCCGGGTTCTCGAAGCAGAGGATCGCCTGCTGTGCTTCGGCAAGCTCGAAGCCATGCGAGATCTGGTGCCCGAACGGCGCGGTCGTCGGGCCCGTCCCAAGATCAAGGCGTTACCCGAGCACCCCATCCCCGATCCCGATGAGCCACCCGCCGTCGAGCACGACCCGAGCTGATGGCAAAAGAGCGCTCGTCATTCGCCATCGGTGGCGACTCGGTGCCGGCCGGCCAGCAAGCCAAGTTTGAAATGCCCATTAGCCGGCTGACGTCGGGCACCCTGGTGTCGCTGCCATTGTTGGTCTTCCACGGACGCAAAGAAGGACCAACCGTGTGGATAAGCGCAGCCGTCCACGGCGACGAGCTGTGTGGAGTAGAGATTATCCGGCAGGTGGTCAGCGACCTCGACCCGGCGACGATGGCGGGAACTTTGATCGCCGTCCCTGTAGTCAACGTGTTCGGCTTCAACACCGGCGATCGCTATTTGCCAGACCGCAGAGATCTCAACCGATCGTTCCCCGGTTCGGCTCGGGGGTCGCTTGCCTCGCGCATCGCCCACCTGGTGATGACCGAGGTGGTCAGCCGCTGCAGCGTGGGTATCGACCTCCACACGGGTTCGGATCATCGCACCAACCTTCCGCAGGTCCGTGCCGACCTGGACGACGCCGACACCATGGCCCTGGCCCGGGCCTTTGCCGCGCCCATCGCCATTCACTCCCGCACCCGTGACGGGTCGCTGCGTGCGGCAGCAACCGAGGCCGGGGCCACCGTCCTTCTGTATGAGGGCGGCGAGGCATTGAGGTTCGACCCGGCCACGATCGAGAAAGGTCGGGACGGGACACGGCGCGTCCTCGCCAAGCTCGGAATGACCAAGACGGCGGTACGTGCCTCAGGCGAAAGGCTGCTGTCACGCCGCAGCAGGTGGGTGCGAGCCCCCAAGAGTGGCATCCTCCACCTCTCGGCGGCCCTGGGCACCCAGGTCAGCAAGGGCGACACGATCGCGACGATCGTCGACCTATACGGCAATCGGCTCAGTCGCATGGCGGCGGGCAACAAGGGCATCATCATCGGCCACACCCAACATCCCTTGGTCAACCAGGGAGACGCGGTGGCCCATGTCGCCGAGACCTAACCGACGCCAACCTTCGGCCGCCGGTTCCTGAAACCCTCTCATTCCAAGGGAACATGTCGAGACCGAAAGGCCGAGATCGGCAGGGGAACCGCGCCCTACCCTCGTCTCATGCACCGCTTCGGCACAAAACTTCGCAACGCCTCGAACCCCGCCGGCACCGCCGGGGTCATCCTGGTTGCTGTGGCGGTTGGCGCTGCGGTGGGCGTCGCCGCCTACCTCCTCATCGAGGGTATCGACCTGGTCCGTGAGCTAACGAGGGACCTGGCCGAGGCGCTCCCCGCTGACTGGCTCTGGATGTTCATCACGGTGCCGCTTGGCTTGACCGCTGCCTGGTGGCTGTCGCTGCGTTACGCACCGGAGACTGCGGGTGACGGCGTGCCCCAGGTGGCCGCCGCTCTCATCGTTAGCGCCGGTTACGTGCGCCGGCGGGTGGCCGGGATGAAGATCCTTGTCACCAGCCTCACCCTGGGCATGGGTGGATCGGGCGGGCGTGAGGGGCCTATCGCTCAGATCGGCTCGGCGGTTGGCTCGGTGCTGGCCCGCTGGTCCGGCCTGGGCGAGCAGCAGGCCCGCAGCCTGGTGGCTGCCGGGGCAGGAGCAGGCATCGGCGCCTCTTTCAATGCCCCCATTGCAGGAATGTTGTTCGCCATGGAGGTGGTCCTCGGCGGATTCCACATCCGCCACCTCAACACCGTGGTGGTGGCTTCCGTGTCGGCCTCGGTGGTGAGCCGCAGCCTGGTTGGCGCCGATCTGGGCTTCCCCATCGTCAAGTACCCGCTGACGGACGTGCGCGAGTTGGCGCTCTACGCCGTGGTCGGGTTGCTTGCTGTGGCCGCCGCCTACCTTTTCCTTCGCAGTCTCGACGTGTTCGAGCGGGCCGGTGAGCGGTTCCGCCAAATGCCATGGTTCCGACCACTCCTCTTCGGACTCGTAGTCGCCGGTGTCGGGCTGGCATCGACCTGGCTGTACGAGGAGGCAGATTCTCTTTCTCCCGACGTCTTAGGCACCGGCCAGGACTTCGTCGGGTTCCTGCTGGGGTCGGGCACCATCACCTGGTGGGTGCTGGCTGGACTGGCCGGGCTCAAGATCATCGCCACGTCGGCGACCATGGGCTCGGGAGCATCGGCTGGAGCTTTCGCGCCCAGCCTCTTCATCGGAGCGGCCCTCGGCTCTGGTTTCGTCGCTGTACTCGAGCCGGTGTGGGGGTTCTCGGACCTTCGCCCCGGGGCATTCGCCCTGGTTGGCATGTCGGCGGTGTTCGCTGCGGTGGCGCGCGCTCCGTTGACGTCGATCCTCATCGTCTTCGAGATCACTCAGGACTACGGGCTGGTATTGCCACTGATGCTGGCGACGACCCTGGCCACCCTGCTCACCGAGGTGTTGCATGGCGAGAGCGTCTACACCATGGCCCTCACCCGCATGGGCATCAAGCGGGTGCAGCGGGGCGAGGTGGACGTGTTGGACACGGTGACAGTCGGCGAGGTGAATTCCGTGTTGCCCGTCGTCATCGGCCCCGACCAATCGCTTGGAGAGGTACAGGGGCTGCTCGACCACCATCGCTAT
>JAOTWH010000184.1 GCA_029863035.1 Acidimicrobiia bacterium
CTTGGCTTGGGAGATCGTTAAGCCTTGCTGGGCGGCGATTACCGGTGCGCTGACGTAATTGACTACATCGACGTGTTCCCGCAGCAAACCCGCCAACAGACCGGCTGCGATGGGTCTGGCCAACCGCTCCACGACGTCTCCGTTGACCTCCAGCTCGACGCTGCGGATGGGACCGGTAGCCAACGCTGATTGCAGGGCACCCATTCTCTCAGCCAGAGCCAGATAGGGCATAGCGTCCTGGAAATCCGGGCCAGCGTCAAACGGCAAATTGACCGCGTTGCGAATGTCCGTTCCACTGAGAGCGTCTATGACCTGCTCGGCGATCTGGCTGGCAACGTCACGCTGTGCTTCAACCGTCGAGGCGCCCAGATGGGGGGTATGAACGACGTTGGGAAGTCCAATCAGCGGGCTCTCGCCGGGAGGCTCCGCTTGATACACATCGATCCCGGCGGCTCTCACCTTTCCGCTCCTCAACCCCTCTGCTAACGCCTGCTCGTCGACCAGCTCACCCCGGGCTGCGTTGATGATGATGACACCATCCTTCATCGCCGCGATCGCAGCAGCGTTGATGATGTTGGAGGTCTCGGGGGAGGAGGGGAGGTGCAACGTGATGTAATCGGATCCGGAGAACACCTGGTCGACGTTGACCAAAGTGACTTGGTGCTCTCTGCCTACTTCCTCGGAGACGTAGGGGTCATAGGCCAGGACATCCATCCCGAAGGCTTGAGCCCGTGCAGCCACCAGGCGGCCGATGCGTCCGAAACCGAGGATTCCGAGCGTCTTGTGGTTGAGCTCGGTACCGGCGTAGCGGCCCCGTTCCCACTTGCCGCTGCCAACCGACGTGTGGGCGTCGACGGTGTGGCGCGAAGCAGAAAGCATCAATGCGAACGTCTGCTCTGCCGTGGCCACCGAGTTGGCTTGAGGAGTGTTGAGAACGATCACGCCACGCTCGGTCGCGGCCGCCACATCGATGTTGTCGACGCCCATTCCCGCCCTTCCCACCACTCGCAGCGAGCGGGCCGCATCCAGCAGGCGGGATGTCACCTGCGTCCCTGAGCGGACGATGAGTCCCTCGATCTCGCCGATCCTGGCGACCAACTCCTCTTCCGTGAGCCCGGTCTCCACCTCACAGGCGATCGTGTCGGCTTTCTCCAACATGTCGAGGCCTTCTTGGCCCAACTGGTCGGCGACTAGGACGCGATACATGCTCAAACCTTATCGACCGCTGACACCGCCGCGGCAAAGGCGTCAGCCAGCTCCCGGTCGTTCCACAGCGCGGCGGCGGCCATGGCGGTCCCTTGATCGAAGAGCTGGCGTTGCGCCTGGTGGGGGAGTCGGCCGCGAGCCGCCGGCCCGGCGGCCAGTACAACAACCGGCGAGAGCGATAGTTCGGTGAGAAACACCGGTGCGCCGGCCCTCACCTTGGGACGAACCGCGACGCCACCGAACCCCACGAAGAGCTCAACAGATCCGGCGGCCAATAGATCGCTGGTGCCATCGCCGATAAGCATTCGTCTCCCAGCTTTGTGGCCTGTGAGCTCGTTGACGATCTGTGCCTTCCCCTGGCTCATCGCCAGCGCCCCTTCGCCGTAGGCGAGGTATCGCTCCTGTGCCTGGTGGGGCGACCACCATTCACCGGCCAGTTGGTCATACTCGACGCCCACCGCCCTGATGTTGTCGGCAGGCACTCCAAGCGCAACGCCGAACTCCCGAACGGGCTCGTAAAGCCCGCCTGAGACGACGTAAACCTCGTGACCCAGCTCTAACAGGGCTGACACCACCGCAGAAGCGTCTGGGACGGCGTCGTCCTTGTAGGCCTGACGTAGCGCCAACACGTCGGCTCTGGTCGGATCGACCGCTCGGAGTCGTTCGCCATAGACGTCCTCGAGGTCCATCTCGCCATCCATGGCGGCCGCAGTGAGCCGCGTCACCTCATCGGCCCGGCCAGCGTTGGCAGCCAGCACGTCGATGCCTTCGACCTGAGTCAGGGTGGAGTCGCAGTCGAAGATGACGTGTTGGTAAGGAGGCCAGCGCATATCGCCCAATTATCTGGGAGAGAAGGGCTGAGACAAAGTCAATCCTCACCTTTCATGAGTGGGGAAGGGGTCTCAGAACAATTTGGTTGTCAGGTGTTCTCGTCAAGCCGGCGGGGGGCAAGCAGCGGCCAGGGAGGGGGATTTCGTCACCGCGTTAGGTGGTCTCCTCGGTAGGAATTCTGGCCACAGAGTCCTTGGCCTCTGGACAGTCCGGAAGCCCGACCCGATACTCAAGCTCGGAAGTAGCTGGGAAGAGGGAGAGAATCGTGCGTAGACCGTTTTTACTCGTAGTTGTATCAACCCTGGCTCTCGTGCTCGCCGCACCTCAGGCCAACGCCACGCCCAGGGAACCCGCCAAGCAGCCAGTGGCGGTTGGCACCGGCGGAGCCGTCGCCTCGGTCGACCCACTCGCCACGGACGCGGGCTTGGCCATTCTCAGGCAGGGTGGGAACGCCATCGACGCCGCCGTCGCGGCCGCTGCCGTACTCGGCGTCACCGAGCCCTACTCGGCAGGGATCGGTGGGGGTGGCTTCATGGTGATCTACCTCGCCGATGAAGGCCGCGTCGTAACGATCGACGGCCGCGAAGAAGCGCCAAGCGATCCGGATTTCGATGCCGACGTCTTCCTCGAGGATGGCGTGCCCATCCCCTTCTTCCCAGAGCGAATCACGAGTGGCTTGGCGGTCGGCGTCCCGGGAACGTTCGCAACCTGGGTGGACGCCCTTGAACGCTACGGGACCATCACCCTGGCCCAAGCCCTCCAGCCGGGCCGGGTGGTCGCACAGAGCGGATTCGTCGTCGACCAGACCTTCGCCGACCAGACCGCAGGCAACTTGTCCCGATTCCAGGCCATCAGCTCCACCGCCGAGACCTTCCTGGTCGACGGCGAGGCGCCGGCCGTCGGTTCTGTGTTCCGCAACGCGGATCTAGCCCGTACCTACCACCTGCTGCAGAGAGAGGGCCTGGCGGGCTTCTACAGTGGCGAACTCGCCGAGGAGATCATCGCCGCGGTGCAGAATCCTCCCGTCGTCGATACGCCGCCCTTTGAGGTGCGACCCGGGCTGATGAGGATCGATGACCTGGCGGACTACGCCGTGCTGCACCCCGATCCCACGATGGTCGACTACCGCGGTCTCGAGGTGTACGGAATGGGACCGCCTTCGAGCGGTGGCATCGCCGTTGGCGAGGCGCTCAACATCGGCGAGTCCTTCCCGCTCGATGAAGTCGACGACGCGACATTCCAGCACCATGTGCTCGAGGCCACCGCCCTGGCGTTTGCCGACCGCAACGCCTACCTCGGCGACGATCGCCCGCAGTACAACTACGTACCGACCAAAGGTCTGCTGTCCCAGGCCTTTGGCGATGAGCGAGCTGCGCTGGTCGACTCGTTGGCGGCAGCCTCGAAGCCAGTGGCGCCCGGTGACCCATGTGAAGAAGATGGCAGTCCGCTGTGTGTTCCCGATGCCGCGGTAGCGGCTGCAGCCGTGGGCGTCTCGACAACTCACCTCGTGACTGCCGACCAGTGGGGCAACATCGTCTCCTACACGCTGACGATCGAGTCCACGGGCGGCAGCGGCATCACGGTGCCTGGTCGTGGATTCCTGCTCAACAACGAATTGACGGACTTCAACGTCACGGGCGACGGTCCCAACCTGCCGGCCCCCGGCAAGCGACCTCGGAGTTCAATGAGCCCGACGATCGTCTTGGATGACGGAGCGCCGTTCCTGGCAGTCGGGTCCCCCGGCGGGTCCACGATCATCACGACAGTCGCCTCGATCCTCTTCAACAGGATCGATCGCGGCATGAGCCTGGCCGAGGCCATCGCGGCGCCGCGCGCCACGCAACGCAACACCAGCACAGTTGCCGCAGAGGCCGCGTACCGAGACAGCTATGGCGAGGCTCTCGAGGCGTTGGGGCACGTATTCAGTGGCAGCGCCGAGATCGGCGCGGCCACGGGTCTCGAGTTCCTCCCTGACGGGAGGCTGCTTGCTGCGGCCGAGCCGGTCCGCCGCGGTGGTGGCGACGCCGGAGTAGTGCGACCCGACCGCTGACAAGTGGGGTAGCGGACCTCAGCAGTGTGTGCTTGTTCTCCGTTGTTCCCTCAGCTTTACATAACGTGGATTATGGGCGCTTGCAATATTGCCCTTGATAGCGGGGGTATCTGGGGAAGGCGATGAGCCGACCTCCCATTGCCTAGGGTCTGACAAGGCATGATGAGCCGCG
>JAOTWH010000021.1 GCA_029863035.1 Acidimicrobiia bacterium
CGTTCTGGAGCCCGGCGGTCGGGTAGCGGTCAACGTGGCGAACCTGGGCCGCAAGCCCTATCTGCCCCTCAACCACATCGTGGGATCGCTGATGCGAGATGTCGGCCTGTTGCTGCGAGGTGAGGTGATCTGGCAGAAGGCCAAGGCCGCAGGAGGCTCCACCGCCTGGGGATCGTGGAGGTCGGCCAAGAACCCAACTCTGCGCGACGTCCACGAGTACGTGTTGATGGCATCCAAAGGTTCGTTTCGGCGTATCCGCAAGGGTGACGACACCATTGGCAAGGAGGACTTCATCTCCTCGACGTTGTCGGTGTGGCCCATCCAGCCTGAGTCGGCCAAGCGGGTTGGACATCCGGCACCGTTCCCAGTGGAGCTGCCTCGGCGAGCCATCGAGCTCTATACGTTCGTTGGCGATCTGGTGCTCGACCCGTTCATGGGAGCGGGGACCACTGCGCTTGCGGCGAAGGAAACCGGACGGCATTTCGTGGGATACGAGACGGAGCAGTCTTATATCGATCTCGCCCACGAGCGCCTGACCGAGGCAGGAAACTAGAAAGCTTCCCTTAGATGCCGCGGAATATGCCGACCGTGTCGGTGCCGTCGCCATTCCAATCACCGGAGAAGATCACGTCTCCCGGATCGCCGTAGAAGAAGCTGCGGTCGGCTATGCCCTGGCTGTGGGAGTACCTCATATAGACGAAGCTGTCGACCTCGCGGTACAAGCCGATCGTGTCCACCCCATCGCCGTTGAAATCTCCTGCGAAGGGTTGATCGCCGACGTTACCGAAAAGGTAGTCGACCGAAGCAGCACCGAGACCACCGCTCTGTGATCCCAACTGGTCGATTATGTAGAAGCGGCCTTCGCCTGGCCTGTATATGGAGACCGTGTCGCACCCGTCACCATCGAAATCCCCCGCCAGCGGAATGTCGTCGGGGTCGCCGAAGAAGTAGTTGATGTCGGCGATCCCGGTGCTGTTGGCGTTGCGCAGGTAGACGAAGCCATCGGACTGGCGATAGAGGCCAGGCGTATCGATGCCATCGCAGTCCCAGTCGCCCATGAATGGGTAGTCGCCAGGGTTGCCGTACTCGAACGTCGTTGTCGTTCCATTGGAGCGAACCAGATGCCACTCGGCGGTGACGGGATCCATCGCTCCCACTGTGTCGGCGGCGGCCGGCATTGCTACCCATACCAGCATTGTCGCAATGGCGGGCGCCAGGTATCTCACGGTCCGAAGTTCCCCGAGACTGGTATCCAGTCTGGGTCTCCCAGCTCGACCACGTCGTCGGCCTGTCCGGTCTCGTTGGCGTTCTTCAGGAAGAACGTCCCGGCGCCAGAGCTATCCACCCCTGCCTCGATGTCGGCAACACGTTGTTCCGCAGCACTCCCGCACTCGATAGTGAGGGTGGCATCGGGCGTGGCGACATCCGCAGCCAGCGCGGCCAGAGTGCCATCGGCGATGAGCGAATAGAAGTTGTCACCCGGGCATGTGGTGGAGGCAAGGTCACGGTGGCCGCGGATGGTGTCGAGCGGCGCGTCGAACTCCTCAGAAGCCCACGCCAGCAAAGCTGCGACGCTGCCAACCTGAACATCGGGTATCTGCTGATCATTGAAATTGCCCTCTGCCACCACCAGGAAGTGCCCGGCGGGGTCGTAGTCGGTTCCCGTGTCGCCTCGATATTCGAGCGGCCGTCCCTCATAGATATTTCCGTTGGCGTCAACCGCGAAGTGATAAGCCAAATCTGGCCACCCCAGGCTGAGGTGGTAGGACTGGTGCCCTCGCAGGCGAGCAGGGGCTGCTGTATTGCTGCTCAAGAATGCCGCGGTGTGGTGCACCGTCAGTCGATCGATGGTGTGGCCCACAAAGCCTGGCCCGGACGGTGACGCACCCCACGCGTCGCGACAGATGGCGCTGAGGGCGAGTGGGGGAGTTGCGCGGCCGGTTGGCGGCTCGGACCCTTCAGCCGGCCAGGAGGTGGTTGTTGGGAGACTGGTCGTGCCGATCGGCGCCGTCGGCGTCGTGGCAACTGATGCGCGGTCCGAGTTGACGACCTTGGCGCACGCCGCCAACAGTCCAGACAGGGGCACCGCGCTGGCCCCGACCAGGGCGGTTCGAATGAAACGACGCCTGTCCACTAATCGGCCACGTCGAGCGCACCCGCTAGTTCCGGGGTCGGAGTTTTGCTGCCAGATCCCCGTAGGTAGAGGTAGCCCGAGATCCCGGCCACGCCAGAGCCGGTGAAGATGCCGATCTTGGCCAGGTCGAGCAGTTCTGGATCGAAGAACGCCAGCTCGGCGATGAAGAGCGAGACCGTGAATCCGACTCCGGCGATAATGGCCAGGCCGACGATGTGGCGCCAAGTGGTGTTGCGCGGCAGCGAACCCATCCCCAACCTCACGGCCAGATATGCGAACAGCGTGACGCCGACCGTCTTGCCAACGATCAAGCCCAATGCAACCCCAAGCGCGACAGAGGACGTAGCAGCATCGACGACGTCGAGGCCGGCGAAACGTACTCCTGCATTGGCCAAGGCGAAGATGGGGACTATCAGAAACGAGCTCCAAGGATGGATGGCCACCTCGAGACGGTCCAGTGGCGAAACGCTTTCGCGGGCGATCGCCGCCAGTTCTAGGGCATCGGCGTCTACCCGCTCAGGTCCGCGGGGTGCATGGGCCTCCATCTCGAAGCGAGACAGCACCAGAGTCGCCCTCCGCTTGTACTCGGCATCCGAATAGAGCGCTACAGCCGGCGTCATCAAACCCAATGCCACACCGGCGATCGTGGCGTGCACTCCCGACTCCAGAAAACAGAGCCAAGTGAAAGAACCCAACAAGACGTAGAACGTGACGTTGCGCACGCCGACCTTGGTGGCGATTCGGATGGCCACGAGTGTTCCCAATCCCACGGCCAGCCACGCGAACTGCAGGTCGTCGGTGTAGAAGATGGCGATCACTGCGATGGCACCGATGTCGTCAACTATGGCCAGGGCTAACAGGAACAACCTGGCCCCTACCGGAATCCTCGTGCCGAGCAGAGCGACTATGCCGATTGAGAAAGCGATGTCCGTTGCCATCGGGATGCCCCAACCGCGGCTGGCATCCCCGCCGCTGGCGATGATGAGATATATGGCCGCCGGGAAGATCATCCCGCCCAGTGCGGCCACGATCGGCAGCATGGCGCGTTTGCGGTCGGCCAAGTCGCCTCGCACCAGTTCGCGTTTGATCTCGAGGCCAACGACGAAGAAGAAGATCGCCATCAACGCGTCGTTTACGACGTCGCGCAGCGTCTCCTCTATGTGGAGGATGCCGAAGTCGAGATCGATGGGCGAGGTCCAGAAGGTCTCGTAACCCTCACCGAAAGGTGCGTTGGCCCAAGCCAGGGCGGCGGCCGCTGCCAGCAGCAGGACGATGCCGCTCCCCGCTTCGACGCGAGTGAACTTGAGAAGAGGCCGCAGAAAGCGCGTCGGGACATAGCGATCAGACTGCGTCCAGGTGTCATGGGTCCGTTCCGTCATTGGCTTTCAGAGTAGCCCTGGGTCCCAACCAGCCCGCGGGTACCATCGCTGCCATGTTGGGTACTCGACGATGATTGAGTCCATCGGCCTCCTCGTTGCCGGGCTGGTGGTGTTGACAGTCTCGGCAGATCGTCTCGTGGTCGCCGCCGCCCGAATATCTCGTCGCTCGGGCGTGCCTTCGCTCCTCATTGGGGCGCTGATCATCGGAGTGGGAACCTCGGTTCCCGAATTGGTTGTCTCCCTCATCGCAGCCGAACCCGACAAAGCCCTCGGCAACGTCATCGGATCCAATATCAGCAACCTCACCTTGGTGCTTGGCGCGGCCGCCATGGTGGCCCCGATCCGCACACACCTCAGTGTCATCGGCCGCGAGGGAATCCTCATGCTGAGTGCGGTCCTCTTGTTGGCAGGTCTCTTGGCCGATGGAAAGATCGATCGAGCTGACGCTTCGATCCTGCTGATCGGTCTGGTAGTAGCGGTCTTTCTCATAGTGCATTGGTCGAGCCGGTCTCTGGTGGCGGCCGAACTCGATGAGGAGCTTGAACACTTCGCTGCGACCACCACGTCGCCGATGGTTGCAGAGGCCTTCGTCGGCTTGGTGGCGATGTTTGCCACGGTTACCGGGGCATGGTTGCTGGTGAGGGGAGCCGAAGGTGTCGCCGATGAATTGGACCTGACGGGTGCTTTCGTCGGCTTGGTCATCTTGGCAGTCGGTACGAGTCTTCCCGAGCTAGCGACATCGGTGGCAGCGGTGAGGCGCGGTGAGAGCGACTTGGCCGTCGGCAATGTGTTGGGATCGAACGTGTTCAACTCACTGGCTATCGGTGGCACAGTGGGCTTGGTTCATCCGGGCTCCACCAGTGACGGATTCGGTGCAGTTGTGATACTCATGGTGATGGCGGCCGTAACCGGGGGAGCATTCGCCACGACCGACCGCAAGATTCAACGCTGGGAAGGTGCGGTGTTGCTGTTCGGCTTCGCGCTTCTGGTCGTTCTGGCTCCGTAGCGGGATCCGACGCAGTGTGTGAAACGCGTGGCCGTTATCGTGAATCCATGGTGGCCCATCCGCACCCCAACCGCGCAGTACGAATCTCGTATCTGGCGATGGGCTTTGCATGCTTGGGCCTTGGCTTGGTCGGCATCTTCGTGCCTTTGATGCCGACCACTGTCTTCATACTCCTGGCGGGCTTCTTCTTCGCCAGATCCTCTGAGAGATGGCACGCCTGGATACTCGATCACCCCCGATTCGGTGGCCTGGTTCGTGACTACCAAGCCGGATTGGGAATACCGATGCGTGCCAAGATGGTTGCCGTGGTCGCCGTGATCGTTGCGTTCGCGATAAGCGTCGGGCTGATCGTTGATGCGCCTGTGTGGCAGATACCGCTGAGCGTCCTTGGCTCAGCGATCGTCGTCTTCATCTTGACCCGCCCCACGCGGGAGCAGACGTTGGCCGAGAAGGTGGCGGAGAGGACCTAGTTCTTGGTGCGGCCGCCCATGCGGCGTCGCAGACCAGAACCGTAGAACGTCTCCTTCTTCTCGTCGTCCTCGGCCGGCGCGTCCCCGCTGGGAACTCCCGAAGGCGCACGCAGCGAGGGTGAGCCCATAATGGAGTTGACGGATGGCGGGGCTGCGGCCTCGGGAGCAGCGGCCATCTTCGGCTTGGCGGCTGGCTCGGGCTCGGGCGTCTCTTCGACCGGCGCTGCGGCGGCTGGTGCAGCCGAAGCTGTGGCCATCGCCTCGTCCAACGCCTCTTCTTGTGCCAGGTCGATCATGCCGTGGGCCACGTCGGTCTCGGCAAGGGCTGTCTCTGCCAACTTCTTGAGGTGATTCTCGATGTCGGACACGGCGGTGCGCAGCTGCGGCACCTTGCGTGACAGCACTTCGTGCTCGGCTTTGGCCTCTCGCAGCATCTCGGACGCCTTCTTCTTGGCGTCGGCCATCCGCTTGCCTGCACCGTGGGCGGCCTCAGCTGTGAGCTTCTCACCAGCAGCCGTCGCCTCTGTTCTGATCCTGGCGGTGTCGGCGTCTGCTTGAGCGCGGGCTTCGGCAGCCGCCTTGGCTGCTTCGGCACGAAGCGCCTGCGCCTCCTCCTTGGCGGCCTGCAGTTGCGCTTCACCCTGGCTTTGAGCGACCGTAAGGGCCTCTTCACCCTTCGCCTTGGACTGCGTTAGGTAGTCGTCAGCCTGGGCGCGGGTTTTGGACGAATAGGAGTCGGCCTCGGAACGAACCTTGGCCACCTCGACACCGGCCTCGGCGGTCATTTCGTCCTTGATGCGCTGAGCCTCTACAAAGGTGCGGTGTAGCGCTTCTTCAGCCTGTTCGTATTGCTTGAGAGTGGCTGCAACCTCAGCCAGCACGGCATCTACCTTCTCGGAGTCGTAGCCGCGCTTCCCCTCTGGGAATCGGACCTGCTGCAGGTCCGTAGCCGTTACTTTCATCGCCCTTCTCCCTTTTCGCCCTGTGGTTTGTCTTCCAGATCATCTAACTACGCTTAGTAGTCTAGCAGCAGCTTACCGTGGTTGCCACGACCCTGCAATGGGTTTCTGGGCTATTTTCGCCTGCGTTTCTCACCTGCATCGAGGCGAGCTCTCAGGCCTCCGCCACGGCGCTGATAAATGGTCGTCTCATCATGGTCGTCGCGCGTGGCGTTATGGAGTCGCCCCCGCACAGGGGGCGCGGGTGGCTCCGTTGCAGCTACTGCCGCCCGGGCCGGATCTGCATCCTCTTCCGCAAGAGCGGCACCGCTGGGAAGCTCACCGTTGGTTATGGCTTCTCTGGCTGCCGGCAGCGTGCCCGAACCGTCGGGAGCGGCCACCGTGGCCATCGGCACGACTTCGTCCACCTGGTCTGCCGAGGCCTCGTTGTCGGCCTCGCGGTTGCTGTCAGCGATGGCGGCGCTTTCCTCGCCTGCTTCACCATCAGGAGCCTGGATGAGACTCGCTTCTGCTCCGGACACATCGGCAGGGCTCTTGTCGCCCGCCCAGGTATCGCTGACAGCGACGTCCTTACTCTCTCCGCCCGCTTCTTGAGCTGATTCGACGAGACTTGCTACCCCGCCGGAGACTTCCGAATCTGCGATATTGATCATCGCGTCTACCACTTCGAGGTCTTCGGTCGCGATGCTGGAGAACTCGCGAATGCGACGCTCGATGTCGGCGACGGCACTGCGGAGCTGGGGAACCTTGCTCACCAACGAATCGTGCTCGGCTCTAGCGGCTTCGACTATCTGCTGTCCCTGAGCATTGGCGTCTGCGACGATCTCGTCGCTCTGCTTCTTCGCTGAAGCGATCCGTTCCTTGGCTTCGGATTGTGAGGCCTCGACCAGCCGGGCAGCCTCGGCTGCTGCTTCCGCCTTGATGGATTCGCCCCGACCCTCGGCGTCGGCTACTCGCTCCTGTGCTTTGGCAATGGCGCTCTCGGCTTTGGCGCGGAGATCAACGAACAACTGCTCGACACGCTGCTGCGCGTCCTGCAGGATCCGTTCTGCTTCGGTCTCGGCCGTGCGTAGGCCTTTCTCGGCTTCAGATTTCATTCTGCTGGCCTCCTCTTGCGCCTCGCCCAAAAGCTGACGCTTCGCTTGCTGCAGCGCGATGAAGGTGTCCTCCATAGCCTCGCTGGCTGTGCGTGCCTTTGCAAGCTCATTCTCCAGTCGGATTATGTCTTTCTCGTGGCCCGCCAGAGTCTGCCCTATCCGTGCCATCACTGCATCGACCTCCGCCGGTTCGTAGCCCTTGCGTCGAACCTGGAAGGCGTGTCGTCGGACCGTCTCCGCCTTAACTTTCATTCTGTTGTATCCCTTCCTCTAGTTTCCGCCCGCGAAGCCCCTTACCTGGCCCTACCGCGGATCTGGAGGTAGGTCGCGAAAACGACACTACTTGTTCGCGGGTTTGTCTCGCAAATGGCCATCTTGCCGAGGCCGGAATCCTTTCATAGCCTGTGAGGGAATGGAGCCGATCAAGGTCGATATCGAGAAGGAATGGCTCACGGTTGCCGACATCTGTGAGTACATGGGAGTGACACCGTTCGTGGCGACCGGTGTACTCCGTTCGGGGGAGTTAGCCGCCGTAAAGTTCGGCCGGGAGTGGAGAATCGCCCGATTGGACTTCGAAGATTGGCTCAATGCCAAGAGACTCGAATCGGACACCCGATCAGCTAACCGCCTGCGAGGTCGGTAGAAGGTTCGTTGCGGTTTGGTCCCTGCCCCCGTTGTATCGCTGGAACTAGACATATGTCGCGCTCCATATATGAGGCGCGACATTTACAAGGCCCGGGTCGATGGCGGCGCTGGTCGGGCGTCTAGAGTTCCCGGCGAGAGCGAAAGGGTGTTCAATGACGACGCCAACCGAACCTGCTGTACCGAGCCAGCCGCCGAAAGAACCACTGGAGGCCGGCACCCATCTGCGTTTGTCGATATTCGCCTATGTTGCGATCAACTTGGCTTATGGATTGCCCATTGCCCTTTGGCCCGATCTGATATGGAAGACCATCGCTGGTACCGAAGGCGAGCACCTGGAGGCACTCCGGAGCGTTCGGTGGGCGGGGGCGCTCTTGGTCGCATGGGCTATCGGTGGTCTTCTGACCTTGACGCGGCCAGAGGGGCGCCAGACGATGGTCACGACCTTTGCTCTTCAGTACAGCTTCGCCGCCGTCGCCCTTGTTGTCAGCTCGGTATCGGACGAGTTCGAATTCGCGCCGACATGGTTCGTGTTGGTGGCGATCGTCGCCGTGGGACTAACCGCTCTGTACCTGTGGTACGGCCGATGGGCCGGTCGGCGCCTGCTCAACGCCTGAGGTCAGATCACTTCCAGCGGGTCGGCAGTCGGTAGCCCAAGGACCTCGCCGATGTTGGCGTTTGTGACATGGCCGCCGGCGACATTGATGCCAGGCAACAGCTCGGGGTGGCGCTCGACTGCGTGGCCGACACCGTCGGCCAAGTCCACGACATAGGGCATCGTGGCGTTGGTGAGCGCGTAAGTGGAGGTGTTGGGCACCGCCCCTGGGATGTTGCCCACGGCGTAGTGCACAACATCGTGTACGACGTAAGTTGGGTCGGCGTGGGTCGTCTCGTGAGCCGTGGCGATGCAGCCTCCTTGATCGATGGAGATGTCGACCACGACACTTCTGGGTCGCATCGCCTCGATCAATTCTTCCGGCACCACAACCGGCGCCTTGGCGCCGGGGATGAGCACCGCCCCGATCACGAGGTCAGATGATGAGACGTACTCCTCCACCGTTAAGACGGAGGAGCGAACGGTGACGATGTGCCCCCAGCTCAGTTCGTCCATTTGACGTAGCCGCTCAACGTTGAGGTCGAGGACGATGACTTCGGCCCCCATGCCGGCCGCGATCATGGCAGCGTTGGTTCCGGCACGGCCAGCGCCGAGCACCGTTACTCGAGCGGGTGCCACGCCTGGCACTCCGCCGAGTAGCACTCCCCGCCCACCGTGAGGCCGTTCGAGATGGTGGGCACCCACCTGGGCCGCCATGCGGCCGGCGATCTCGCTCATGGGTGCCAGAAGCGGCAAAGACCCGGATGGCAGTTGCACCGTCTCGTAGGCGATGGCCGTTGCACCGCTGGTGACAAGCGCCCTGCCCATCTTTGGATATGCCGCCAGGTGGAGGTAGGTGAACAGGACCTGTTCCGGGCGAAGCATGTCCACTTCGTCCGGCTGAGGCTCCTTCACCTTCACCACCATCTCGGAGCGATCGAACACGTCGCGGGCCATGGGAACGATCTCTGCGCCCGCGGCCATCAACGCGTCGTCGTTTATCGATGAACCGGCCCCGGCCCCGCTTTCGACCAGGACTTCATGGTTTCTGGTAACCAACTCGCGGACACCGGCAGGCGTCATCGCGATTCGGTGCTCGTCGGGCTTTATCTCTTTGGGAACGCCAATGATCAAGTGGGTTCCTTTCTAGCGCACGGCTTGGCAAATTTGGAGGCTTCTTGCTGGCAAGAGCGACTTGATGCTATATCCGTTCAGCAGGTGGCGTCGGGTGCCGAAGTTATTGCGTGGCTACACCGATCACCGCTCCCAAGCAGCGTTCTCGCGCACTGCTGCTAACCGTCGTTGCAGGCATCGTCCTGGTCTTGGTGCTCGCTTTCGTTTTCTCTCTGGCCCAGGGAACTCGCAAGACGACTTCGAACGCCCTCGCGCTCAACAGTGCAGGCGAGTTGCTTCAAGCAACCAACACCGCCCAAGCCCAACTCGCCAGAGCATCTCTGGTCGGCAACGTCGATCAGTTAATCGGGTCTTTCTCGCCGGACGCCATAGCGCTGTCAGTCGACGAAGCACGCGCTGCTCTTGTCCAATTGAACGATGCGTTGGGGGAGCACGCCCTGGAGAGAGAGGTGCCGGCCGCGCTGACTTCGGCGGCCGTTACCTTCGCGGAGGAGGTAGGCGTCGGACTCGACTTGGTCAAAGCGGGGAGGATGATGGAGGCCGAGGCATTCATCGAGGAGTCTGTGACCCCGGTCTTCCGAACTCTTCGCATCGAGATCGCCCGAGAGCGCGCGCAACTCAACGCTGCGGTAGAAGCGTCGGACGACTTCCTCCGGTGGCTGGAGCTTCTTGCCCGCTTCCTGGTGGCCTTCTTGGTACCTACCGCAGTGATCGTGATCTATCGCGAGTTCATGCGCCGTCAGCAACGCCAAGGAGAGCTAGAGGGTCGGCTGGAAACCGAGCGAGCACTCGGCAAGGCCCGCGAGGATTTCATTGCCAACGCGTCTCACGAGCTGCGGACGCCTCTGACCTCTATCTATGGGCTGGCGCTCTTGCTCGAGGAGGACCCCGTCTTCTCCGAGTCGGACACCGGTAAGGAAATGGTCGGCATGATCATCTCGGAATCGTCCGACCTGTCGCGAATGGTGGAGGACTTGTTGACCACCGCCCGCCTCGACGCCGGAGCATTGCACTTCACATTTGAGAACGTCCGCACGACAGACGAGATCGAAGAGGTGGTTGGACCGTTGCAGCGAGCCGGCCAGGTGATCGAGACACGAGTTGCCCCGGCAATGGTGCGGGCAGACCGACTCCGCCTTCGTCAGGTACTCAGGAACCTCTTGTCGAACGCGCGCAAGTACGGCGGTCCCAACATCCACATTGACGGAGAGGTAGTGGCAAGCAAGTACGTCTTCACCGTCCGCGACGACGGCGAAGGTATTCCCGTCGAGATGGAGGAGCGGCTGTTCCAGCGCTACTTCCATCAAGGAACCCAACCCATGGTCCTGGGTGCGGTGGGCCTTGGCCTCTCCATCGTGGCAGCCCTCACGAAGGGAATGGGTGGCGACGTTTCCTATCGCCACGAAAACGGGTGGACTGAGTTCATCGTCAGTGTTCCCCTCGTCTTGGATGAAACGCTGACGTCGCTCAAGCCCATTGGTAGCGATTCGGTCGGCACCGGGCTGATCGAGATCGCCGGCGACGAGCCATTTCAAGCCGCGGCTTAGCCCTGACGGCCAACCCCGGCCTAGCCGTTGTCTTCGCTGAATGACTAGTCCCTTCGGGACCTTTCGGTCAACTGCGCGCTCCAAGTGACCGATAACTGCTCTGTTGCCGTTGATGACCGGAGAAACCTAATGCTGAAGGAATACGCGCTGTGATGGGCGCGGTTTCACTCGAAAAGCCGAGCCTGGCACGCCTAGGGGCGTTGTTCGCTTCATTCGTTCTGGTTCTGGGTCATCTCACGTTCGTCGCGGCGCCGTCTGCCGTAGGGGTAGGCACCGTTGGCGGAACGGTGTTCGAGGACATCGCTGGCAACGTGCTCGACGGGGGAGAGTTGGTCGGAGACGGCAACAACCCCGGGCGCGATGGTGTGAGCGTCTATCTCTATAACGACTTCGGCCTGCCCCAGCCCGAGCCGGGAGATACCCCGGTTGCAGGACCGATACTGACGGCAGGGGGAGGCGTGTACAACTTCGGCAGTCAGCCGGATGGCGCCTATTGGGTAGTGGTCGACTCACAGGGCCTCGGTCCCAACTCGCGCTGGGCGGAACAGACCTATGGACCGATCGGAGCACTGTGCGCCGACGGGCTCGGCGGTACAGCACCCCCGGCCGGAGCCGTCGGACCGTGTTTCGGCGGTCGTCGCGGCAATCAGTCTGACCTACTGGCGACATGGGACACGGACGCCGAGCACCTCGCTCGCGTCGTCGTGGCCGGCGGCAACGTCATCAACATAGACTTCGGCTTCAGCTTCAACGCTGTCACCACCGCACGCGGCGGCAGTGCGGTTCCCGACCCCGGGGCCACCGGCACCCAAACGGTCCAGGGCTCGCTGCGCCAGTTCATCGCCAACGCCAACGACATCGGCGGAGCCAACGTCATGCGGTTCGTTCCTGCGGAGGCGCCCAACGACGGCACGGGGCTGTGGTGGAGGATCCTGGTCTCTAGCAACCTGCCTGCCGTTAGCGGTGCCAGCACAACCATCGACGGCACGGCGTATCAACTGGCCAACGGCACGATCGATCGTGACCAGAACCCCGACTACCTGGGAGCGAACGAGCTGGGTGACATGAAGGTCGGGGTCGACGATGTCGCGTTGCCTCGGGTCGAGAAGCCTGAGCTCGAGCTCCAGGCCAGTGGCACCACCGTTGGCCTGCAGCTCCAGGCCAACAGCGCGGTGGTTCGTCGGCTCGCCATAGTCGGTTTCTCGAGCAGGGACATCCTGGTCGGTCCCTCCGGCGGAGCCGACTACACCGGCGTGGTCATCGATGACAACGTCGTTGGGTCCGGGGCCGGGGCCTTTACCGGCAGCCTTCCGGCCGCCACCTCGTCCGACATCTACGTCGGGGATGCCGATGGGGCCATCATCCAGAACAACCTCGTGGGTTGGGCCAACGTGCGAACGATCGACATCTACGACTCGGTGAACGTCGTGGTGCGCGGCAACGAGCTCCGCTCAACGCCCGAGGACGTCATCGATGTCGTGCTGTCGACCGACTCGGTGACCGTCGAGAACAACCTCATCACCGATGGTCTGAACTGGGGCCTCGAACTCCACGGCCCCAACGGGATTGCCCGCAACAACACCATCCAGTCGGTCGGGAATGGTTCCGGCCAAACCGGCGGCATCCGCGTGTTCTCTGCCGGACTTCTCATCGAGAAGAACATCATCACCACCAACGGCGGACCAGGCATCGCCGTGGCGGGCACAAAGGCCACCGCGGAAGCAAGGCCCCGCGGCGAGGCCTACATCACGCGTAACCGCTTCGGCACCAACAGCGGGCTCGCCATCGACCTGCAGGCGGCATCGGGCGACAACAACCTCAGCGGCGACGGCATCACGCTCAACGATGGTGGCACCACCGCCGACTCCGGCAACCTTGCCATCGACTTCCCGGTCATCGATAGCGCCACGATCATCGGAAGCGACCTCACCGTCACCGGCTTCGCCCGGCCTGGTGCGCTGATCGAGTTCTATGAAGCCGTCGGTGCAGCCAACGATCAGAACACGGGCGGTACTGCGCATGGCGAAGGAGTCAGCTGGCTGTTCACCAGGACGGAGGGTTCGGTCGACGACACCGATGCGCTGCCCGGCTCGTACTCGGACGTCAACTATGGGACAGATGCTGCTGCCGAGCGCTTCACCTTCACGGTGACGCCGGTGCCGGGCTCCTTCGCCGCCGGCGACGAGATCTCCGCCATCGGGAGCGACGGGTCCAACACCTCTGAGTTCGGGCCGAACTTCACGGTCACCGGGAACCAGCCGCCAGCCTTCGACCAGGATCTGGGCGATCGGGTAGACGGTACCGGGGTGACGGTGTCGATCGACTCCGGTGCCACGGACCCCGACGTCGGCGACACCCTCTTCTACTCAGCCACCGGTCTGCCACCTGGGATCACCATCAACTCCGGCTCGGGCCTCATCTCCGGAACCCTGCCGGTTGGTTCAGAAGGTGTCTATGCCGTAACCATCACCGTGGTCGACGACGGAGTGCCCGTCCTGAACGACGTCGACACCTTCACCTGGACCGTTGCCAACGGAATGGCTCTGTTCTCCGACATCATCGCTACCAGCAATGACCTGCTGACTTGGCTCAACGCCGACGACTTCGACCCGGCAACCAACGAGGTGGATGTCGGTGCCGGCACCGGAACGACAACTATCAGAGGGGCGGATATTCGCCCGGGTACTGGCGTTGTCTACGCGGCAGTCACCGGAGATCTAGGCATCGTCGACGGCAACACCGGTGTGTGGAGTGTGGTGGGTCCGTTCGGCTCCGGTGACGGTGCTCTTGGGACTATCACGATGGACGACATCGCCGCGATGAGCTTCGATCCGATCTCGGGCACCCTCTGGGCGGTACAGAGGAGGCCGGCAGACGGAGACGAAGATCTGCTGTTCCAGGTCGATCCGTTGACCGGCGCTTTGAAACCCGACGTCTTCCCAGGTCTTGACGACTACGTCCTCATCCAAAACCAGAGCACCCGTGACGATGTCGAGGGCATAGCTGTGAGCCCAACGACGGGAACGATGTACGGATCGATCCATGACGGGACCAATTACCGACTCGTGACGATAGACAAATCTACGGGGGCTACGAGCAGCGTCGGCGGCCTCGACCCGATACAGATCTTTGGGCTTACGTTCGACGCCACGGGGCAGCTATGGGGCGTGGGGTCCGACAAGTCGACGCCCACCGTTGAGAACGTCTACGAAGTCAACAAGGCCACCGCCGCCTCGACGAATGCCCGACGTGTCGACAACGGGGTTGGTTACCAGGCGATAGCTGCGCCTCTGGCGCTGGCCCCCGGGCTGTATGGCGCAGTCTTCGACGACACTGCCGGTGACGGTCTGGCGGGTAGCCAGTTTGCCGGCGACGCCGCCAATCCCGGCCTGAGCGGTGCTGACGTCTACCTGTACCAAGACGCGGCTGTGCTCGGAAGTCCTGAGGGGACCGATCCGATCCAGAACGGTGGTGCTCCCGTAACCACGGATGGGGCCGGAGCGTTCTCGTTCGTCGGGATAGCCGACGGCGATTACTGGGTAGTCGTCGATTCGCGATCATTCGGTGGAGCCGACGCCTGGGCAGAACAGACCTACGGGCCCGGCGGATCGAGGTGTGCCGATGGTCTGGGTGGAACGGCGGTGCAGCCTGCTGAGGGCGTGTGCTACGGAGGACGCGACGGGAGTCTTCCCGACGATTTCGCGGCCGGGCCCCCAGACCTGACCAAGGCCGAGCACATAGCGCTCGTCAGCGTCGTCGGCGGAAGTATCAGCGGTCTGGCCTGGGGGTTCTCGTACAACGTCGTGACCAACACAGACGCCACCACGGCAGCTGGCGCAGCAGGCCGCACCGCACAGGGCTCGCTGGATCAGTTCATTCGCAACGCCAACGCCATCGCCGGCGACAACCCGATGCGCTTCGTGCCTGCCGTACCGCCCACTGTGGATATCGACCTCACTCCGGGAACCGGTGACGAGTGGTGGCGCATCGACTACGCGGCGGCCGTCAATCCGTTGCGGTCCATCAACGACGCCGGAACCGAGGTCGACGGCTCGGCCTTCGCTCTGGCCGACGGTGTAACTCCGCGCGATGAGAACACGGGCTTTCTCGGCGCCAACGCCGCCGGAAGCCTGACGGTCGGCACGGTCCCGACAGCCCTGCCAAAGGTGGCCAAACCAGAGCTGGAGGTCAAGGATGCCACTCTCTCGGTCGCCATCGCCGGGGCCCTGGTTCCGGACGGCACCGAGATCTATGACCTGAGCGTCTGGGGTGCGGTCAACTCCATCGATGTCGCCACTGGTGTCATCGACAACATTCGCATCGAGCGCAACGTGGTGGGTTCGGCGCCGGGTTCCTTCGCCGACCCCGGTGGCATCGGCGACTACGGGATCCAGGCCAACTCGAGCGCCTCAGTGCCTGCCAATGCCGGTGTGATCGCAGACAACCTGGTCGGATTCCTCGACAACGGCGGTATCCATCTGGAGACTGCCGGCAGCGGGTGGAGTATCACAGGCAACGAGGTCACCGCCACCGGCCAGGTGGCCACCACTTGGGACGCCATCCTGTTGTGGGACGGCCAGCACACCGTTACCGGCAACTACGTCCACACCAACAACTCGATCGGCCTCGACACCTTCTACGACGGCGGCCACCTGATCGAGAACAACACCTTCACCAACAACGGGTTGGCTGGCCTGCAGACGGCAGGCATCCGCCTCCAGTTCAACGGCAGCACGATTCGGCGCAACGTCATCGCCAACAACACCGGCCCCGGCATCATCGTTGCCCAGAGGGTGGCGGACAGCGCCAACCTCAACCTGATCACGGAGAACTCGTTCAGCGGCAACGGTGGGATCGGGATCGACCTGATAATCGCCGGCGGCAATGTCAACACCGGCGACGGTGTCAATGCCAACGACGCCGCCACCGTCTCGACGACCGGCAACATCGGCCTCGATCATCCGGTACTGACCGATGTGTCGCTGGTGGCTGGAACGCTGACCATTACCGGGACCACGCCAGCGACGACCACCCTCGAGCTCTATGTCGCGGCGGCAGACCCCACCAGCTACGGCGAGGGGCAGGCCTACGTGTTGACGCCGTGGGCCCTGCTCGAGGGCGGTGCCAACGACACCGACTTGGCCGCGGGAAGCTTCGAGTTCACGTTCGCCACGGCCGCCGTCGTGGCCGCAGATGAGTTGACCGCCATCGCCATCGACGCCACCAATAACACGTCGGAGTTCGGCCCAAACCTGGATGTGAACGTGCCCCCGGTGGCAGACGCCATCGCCGATAAAGCCGTCGACGAGCTGACACTGCTGTCGTTCACGGCAACTGAGACAGATGTCGACACGAGTGATACCCACCTGTGGAGCCTGGATTCCGGTCCGGGAGGCGTGACGGCAGGTGGTGTCTACTCGTGGACCCCTGCCGAAGTTGATGGCCCGGGAACTTTCACTGTCACACTGCGAGTAACCGACAACGGCGCTCCCAACCTCTCCGACACGGTGAGTTTCGATATCACCGTCAATGAGGTCAACACAGCACCATCTGTCACCAACCCCGGAGATCAGACCAACGATGAGGCCGATCTGGTGTCTCTGTTCATCGCGGCATCTGACTCAGACATTCCGGCCAACGTCCTCGCCTTCACGGCTACCGGACTGCCCCCGGGCCTGTGGATGAATGCGGTGAGCGGCGAGATCCAGGGGACGTTGGGCTACACGGCGTCCGGCAGCTACTCAGTGACGGTGACGGCCACCGACGACGGCATCCCATCGCTGGCAGGATCGGCGGTATTCACCTGGACGGTCAACGACGTCCCCCTCCCCGACGTGCCGCTCGACATAACCAAGACCTCGGATGGGGGCGGCTTCGTCAACGTCGGCGACACCATCAAGTACACCATCATCGCCGTCAACACCGACTCTGTTCTTCAGACCAACTTCACCGTGACCGACGCTCTGCCCGCCGGCACAACTTACGTTCCGGGGAGCACCGAGGTGACGGCCCCGGTGTCATCGTTCGCCCACCATCGCGACGAGTTCAACAACCAGCTTTACAACGGCTCCGACGGCGGCGCTCCCTGGGTCAGCGATTGGCAAGAGATCGGCGAGGCCGACGGTCCGCTGGCTGGGGCATGGCAGGTGCTGCAGGACGGCGCTTTCCCGACATACGCGCTGATAAAGACCAACGAGAAGAACAAGAGCCTGCAGCGAGTGGTCGATTTGTCCGGTTACGCCGAGGCCAACATCACCTTCAACTACCGCCGTGAAGGCATGAGCCCTGCCAACGACATCCACCTTCAGGTGTCACCGACGGGAGTCGGCGGGCCTTGGACCAGCCTCTTCGTTGTGTCCGGTGGGGCCTCGGGTCTCACCGATGCCGTCTATCAGGCGAGCCCGGTGATCGACCTCAGCCCCTACATGACGGCAACTACGGCCATTCGCTTCAACCACCTGGGAGCCAACGACTTCGGCGTCGGGAAGTCCGTGTGGCTCGACGACATCGATGTGACGGGCGTCGTTCGTACCGACGCCACCAACCCGGGTGGTGCTCCGGACACGCTGGCCACTGGTTACGACTTGTACGCCGGTGAGTCAATCACGGTGACCTTCGAGGTGACCGTTAATGGTCCGCCCACTGTCACCCAGGTGGACAACGTGGCCTCGGTGACCACTGATGATGAGCCGACGCCCGAGTCCTCGGGCACGATCACCGACATCATCGTCAACCGAAATCCCAACGCCGTCGACGATGGCCCATCCATGCTCGAGGATGCTCCTCCGATCACTATCGACGTCCTCGCCAACGACACCGATCCCGACTCTCAGCCGGTGGGTATCCAAAGCCACGACGTGGTTGGGACCAACGGCGGGACGATCAGCCTCAACGACAACGGAACGCCGCTCGACTCGACGGACGACAAGCTGGTCTATACCCCACCCTTCAACTTCAACGGGACCGACACCTTCGACTATGTCGCCGAGGACGACTGGAGTCCCGCGGGAACCAACACCGCCACCGTCACCGTCACCGTCACCGCAGATAACGATCCGGCGACCATCGACCTCGACG
>JAOTWH010000185.1 GCA_029863035.1 Acidimicrobiia bacterium
ACGTGCCGGGCTGGACGCGCTGATCGCGCAGCGGCCCTATCGCGGTACGAACCAACTCGTTCACCGGGTGGCCGATGGCATCGAAGATCCTTCGTACCTCTCTGTTGCGCCCTTCGCCCATGACCAGCTCGACCAGGGCGACATCCCCTATCGAGTCGATAAGCGTGGCACTCACCGGCTTGGCCAGCCCGTCCTCCAGCTCAACGCCTTGGGCGACGAGCGCCTCCAGCGCCTTGGTATCGGGCTCGCCGCTCACCTTGGCCAGGTACGTCTTGGTGACGCCGAAACTGGGGTGGCTAAGGCGATTGGTGAGATCGCCGTCGTTCGTCAGCAGTAGCAATCCCTCGCTGTCGGCATCGAGACGCCCCACCGGAAACACCCGAGGCTCTGGCGGAACCTGATCGACCACCGTGGGACGTCCTTGGGGGTCGTCGGCGGTGGAGATGACCCCTTTCTCTTTGTACATGAGGTAGTAGATGAGATCCGGCTTGAGGGGCAGGGGTACTCCGTCGATCTCCACCTGCGCCACCTCGGGGTCGATCTTCTGGCCGATGGTGGCGATGGCTCCGTCGACAGTGACTCGACCTTCGCTGATCATCTCCTCGACGGCGCGGCGCGAAGCCAGGCCCGCCGCCGCGATCAGCTTGTGGAGTCGTTCGATGGCTCCCCCGTGCGGAATGGGCGCTCCAGCGCCTCGACAACATTGGATGGCGGAACATGGTCGGCCAGTGGGGGAAGCTCGTCTGGTGAGCGGATCCCCATCTTTTCGAGGAACAGACCACTTGTGGCGTAGAGCACCGCCTGACCGGGACCAGGAGCGCGGCCACTCTCCTCTATCAAACCGTGTCGCTCCAACGTCTGAAGAGCGGTCTCGGAGTCGACCCCCCTGATCTCTGCCACCTGTGCCCGGCTCACCGGCTGACGGTACGCCACAACCGCCAACGTCTCCAGCGAGGCCTTTGACAGCTTTCTGGCCCGAACCGATGCGGCGAACTGCTCCAGGTAGGGCTTGGCGTCCGGATGGGTGAAGAGGCGCCAGCCAGCGCCCACCTCGCGTAACACCAGACCGCGATGGTCCTCGGCTAGATCGTGCGAGAAGGATTCGAGTTCCTTGCGCATGGTCACCTTGGGTAGCTCGAGCAGGCCAGCCAGGTCCTCGGTAGGAAGGGCTTCGTCTGCCACGAAGAGGATGGCCTCAAGTAATGCCCTGGTCTCCATTGCTGCTCCATTCGCTCGTTGTCATGATGTCGGCCGTGTCGGGGCGGTGCTCCACGCTGATAGGCGATTCCCTGTCGTCTTGTGAGACGCCGACAATGCCCCACCGCGCCAGTTCCAGCAGTGCCAAGAAGTAGGCCACCACCTCGATGGGGCGATGGAGATGGGCAGTGAGGCGCTCGAAATCGGTCTCGACCGACTCCTCCACCCGTCTGCGGAGGTCGGCTATCGCCAGGTCCACCGAGGGAAGATCGAGATCGAGATGATCGAGATCAACTTCTCGCGGCCGATAGACGGCTCGCGCCGCCACGCGAGCGAGTTCATCGACCGACATCGACAGCATCAACTTCGGCGGTGGGATCTCAATGTCCTCTGCGCTCAACCCGACCAGGCGCGACACGAACCTCTCGTTGGCCTCCATGCGATGCGCCAGAACAGCAGCAACGTCCTTGAAGGTGAGGCACGCCAGCAGTCTCGAAAGCAGCCGGTCGCGCTCCCCTGCCAGCGCCAGCTCCTCATCGAGATCTATCTCAACATCATCAGGCAATAGGTGCCTCGCCTTGAGCTGGATCAAGGTGGCGGCGATGAGTATGAACTCCGACGCCATCTCCATGTCCATCTCCCGAATGGCGTCGAGATAGCCGAGGTATTCGGACACCAGATCTCCCAGACTGAGATCTGTGATCTCAACCTGGTGCGATGTGATCAGCTGGAGCAGGAGGTCAAGCGGCCCTTCGAAGACCTCCGTCTTCACTTCGTAAGCCAAAGAGACTCCGTGGGATGGGGACAATGAGTTTATCGGTGGGCCAACAAGGCACTGTGGCATTCACTCGTCGGCGGCAGCCATCAGCGCCCAATCGTCGGCATCGATGCCGTCAGGGACCGACCCATGGTGGAGGCGGGCGAACTCTACGACCAGCTCCTCCGCCCCGGCTTGCGATAGATCGTTCGCCCCGTGATCGGCGTGGTCGAGATATGCCTGCATCCGTGCGGTGCGGGGCAGGTGCAACAACGCCGCGATCGTGGCGGCAGTTCGCCCAACTACTCCCAGTCGAGCCTCGCTCTTACCAACGTCGTGCAACAGACATGCCCGAGCCAGGTCTCGCCTGCCGGGTGCGGCGCCGAGCACAGCTTTGGCTGCCTTCAATCCATGGCGCTGATCGGCACGGTGTTGACCCCAGAACAGGTCGCGCTCTGCGGGCCGCAGCAACGCCTCCACCTCGGTTTGCTCGCGCGGCGACAGCGACCGAGCCGTGAGTACTTGCAGGAACCGAAGCGAAAGATGGCGCATGCCTCCCATCACAGGCCGGCGACCCTCAACGCCAGGTTGATCGGTTCACGCATCATCCGTCCCAGTCCGTCTCGCCAAACGAAGACAAGGGCGAAGAGGATCAGGAAACCGTACTGCTCCACCTGGGCGTACATCCTGCGACCGTTGGGGGTGAGGACGAGGGGCAGCAATCGGCTTCCGTCCAGGGGTGGTATCGGCAACAGGTTGAACACCGCCAGCACCGCATTGAGCAGTCCGAAGAAGAAGACTGCTCGCAACGCTGTGCCATGAAGATCGAGCACCTGGAGCACCACCCTCCCTGTGATGACCGCCAATACCAGGTTGGTGGCGGGGCCGGCCAAAGCAGTGATGGCCATGCCCTCGGTTGGATTGCGGAAGTAGCGAGGAACTACCGGTACCGGTTTGGCCCAACCAAAGATGGTGGAGCCGGCGAGCGCCAGCAACCCAGGGAGGATCACCGATCCGAAGGGGTCTATGTGAGGGATCGGATTGAGGGTTAGGCGACCTGCGTCGCGAGCCGTTGGGTCACCCAGTCGAAGCGCCACTGTCCCATGAGCGACTTCGTGGGCAATGATCGACGGGATGAGGAGCACGATGAAGGCCGCCGCGTCCAGGAAATCGTTTTCGAAGATCACCTACAAGAGCGTTTTACAATCCACGCAGTACAGCGAGTTGGGTCGGGCCTCCATGCGCTCGGCGCCGATCTCTTTGTCGCAATTGATGCAATGACCGTAAGTGCCTTCGTCCACCCTGCCGAGAGCCGTATTGACGGAGTCAAGCGTCTCCTTGAGCGATTCGACGATTCCGAGGCGGTTGGTGCGATCGGCGGTGATCGATGCCGCGTCGGCGAAGCCCTCGCCAAGGTCGACGTCGGAGCGCAGCTCGCCGTCTTCCGTTGCTCCAAGCTCCTCTAGCTGGTGCAACAGCTTGTCCCGCTCCTCGGTGAGGGCGGTTCGAGCGGCGTCAAGGTCTGGTTCGTGGCTCATGAGCTCCGTGGGTGGCAGGCGACGTATACCTCTTGAAGATGCCGAGGTGACACTCTCGTGTAGACCTGCGTAGTGCCAATGCTAGCGTGCCCCAGCATTTCCTGGACCGTACGCAGATCGGCTCCGCCCTCCACCATGTGGGTAGCCGTCGAGTGGCGCAGCACATGCGGAGAGATCCGGTCATCTGGTATCGCGGCTCGAGCCGCGTGGCGGCGAACGATTCCCCACACGCCCTGACGGGTGAGCCGACCACCTCTTGCGTTCAAGAACACTCCCCCTGGATCTCGCTGCTTGCGAAGCGCCATACGGTCTGGCAGATACGATCGAAGCGCATCCACGGCGTGCCCTCCTAGCGGCACCAGGCGCTGGCGATCTCCCTTCCCGGTGAGAACGGCAGTGCGCTCCTCTAACTCCAGATCGATGAGCTCGGCATCCACCGCTTCGCTGACGCGGGCCCCGGTGGCGTACAGGAATTCGAGCAGGGCTCGGTCGCGCCGACCAAGTGGCTGAGAAGGATCAGGCGAGGCCAACAGCCGCTCGACCTCCTCGTAGCTGAGTGCCTTGGGAAGCGGCCGGGGTCGTTGCGGGCTCTCGATGAGCAGCGTCGGATCTTCTGCGGCCAGGGCCTCGGTCACCATGAACCGATGAAGCCCGCGCACTGCGGCAACCTTGCGGGCGATGGTCGTTGGGGCCAGATCACGGCTCTTGAGCCACACGACGAAGCTC
>JAOTWH010000186.1 GCA_029863035.1 Acidimicrobiia bacterium
ACACTTCGCCTACCACCTGGGTGACGCGGTCGGGCAGCGTTCCGCCGTTGGTATCGCACAGCACAAGGCGCTCGGCACCTGCGGTGTGGGCCGCCTCCAGCACCGCCATGGCGAAGTCGCGATTGGTTCGGTATCCGTCGAAGAAGTGCTCGGCGTCGAAGAACACACGACGCCCCTGGCTCCGCAGGTAGGCGACGGAGTCGGCCACCATCGATACCGCCTCGTCGAGGGTGGTGCGCAGCGCTTCGGTGACGTGGTAATCCCAAGCCTTGCCAACGATGCAGATGACCTCGGTGCCGGCGGCGAGCAGAGCGGCCAGCTGCGGATCGTCCTCGGCGGTGCCGCCGACCTTGCGGGTAGCGCCGAACGCCACCAGTTGGGCGTTCTCCAGGGTGAGCTCGTCGCGGGCCCGGGCGAAGAACTCGTCGTCCTTGGGGTTGGAGCCTGGCCAGCCCCCCTCCACGTAGGCAACCCCGAGCCCGTCGATGAGCTTCGCCACCTTCAGCTTGTCGCCGACGGTGAGCGATATCCCCTCTCGCTGGGTGCCATCGCGGAGGGTGGTGTCGTAGATCTCGACTTGGGCCATGTTGGGCTCCTGGTTGGGAATGAGAAAACCCTCCCGGGGGGAGGGTTCGATGGCGCACGCGGCTCTGGGCGCGTGCGCTAAGTAATACCGATGATGCAATGTGCAGTCATGGGTGACCAGTATGGCGGCTGCGGCCGGTGGCGTCAAACGCTTGGGGCATGCCGAATCCAGTGATCGCTATTGGCGACTGCGAGATGGCCGCCGACACCATGGGGGGAATCCGTTGCTTCCGTCCCCGCCGCGTTGAGGGCTACCGTTGCTCGAGGTCCCCGACAAGCCGGGTGGCTCCCTAAGCGAAAGGAACGATCGTGTTCGCCGATGCATACGACCTGGTGAAGGACTTCACCCGTCCGGTGGTGATCTCCACCCGCACCGGGGATGGGACGGTCAAGTCGGCCATGGCCGCTTTCGTAGTGCTGAACGAGGACGGCTGGTTCGCCACTGCCGCCCACGTCCTCTCCTCGTTCTTCGCCTGGCGGCAGCACCAGGAAGAGATCGCCCGTCACCAGGAGCAGGGCGACACCCCCAACCCGGATTGGATCACCAACCAATCGTTCTGGTGGGGGTGGGACGGCATTGGTATGGCCGAGGTGCACGTCCGCAACGAATCCGACCTGGCCGTGGGGCGGCTGGAGCCGTTCGAACCGGGCGTGGTGAAGCGCTTCCCGGTGCTCAAAGACCCCGACGAGTTACGTCCCGGCACCAGCCTGTGCCGGCTTGGATATCCGTTCCATGAACTGCGGGCTCGATGGGATGCCGAGGCGGGACAGTTCCAACTACCCGAGGGGGCGGTACCGGCGCCCCTCTTTCCGATCGAGGGGATATTCACTCGCCAGGTTCGGGTCGAGTCGTCGTTGCTTCCGAAGTTCATCGAAACCTCCTCACCGGGCCTGTTGGGCCAGAGTGGAGGTCCGGTGTTCGACACCGAGGGCCGGGTGTGGGGGATCCAGAGCCGTACCCATCACCTCAACCTTGGGTTCAGCCCACAGATAGAGGTCGAGGGAGAAAAGGTGGCGGAGCATCAGTTCCTGAATGTCGGGCTGGCGGTCCATCCCGCCGAATTGATCGACCTGCTCGACGAGAAGGGCATCGCTTTCACCTTGGGATGAAGTAGTCCCGTGTGGCAAGCGCAGCGGTAGGGTTTCGGCGTGATCCCGACGCCGCCGCTGCCGCAGGTCGTTCGCCTCGACTGCATCGTGTGCGATAAGTCATACGACCCGGCAGACGTCGACTACACCTGTCCCGACCATGGCGCGGTTGGGTCGCTCGATGTCGTGTACGACTACGACTACGTCGCCGCCAATCTGAACTCAGACGAGTACTCGATGTGGCGCTTTGGACCGCTGCTGCCGGTGGGCGAGGACTCACCGAAGCCGCCGCTGCAGATCGGATGGACCCCGCTCTACCAGCGCGCCGAGCACGCCAAGGCGCTTGGCCTGAAGAACCTGTGGGTGAAGGACGACTCGCGTTTGCCCACGGCATCCTTCAAGGACCGGGCCTCTGCCATCGCGGTGGTGAAGGGGCGGGAGAAGCAGGCCGAGTTCATCGCCACTGCCTCCACCGGTAACGCCGCCGCTGCTCTGTCTGGTGTGGCCGCCTCGGTGGGCCAGCCCAACGTCATCTTCGTGCCCCAGTCAGCCCCCGAAGCGAAGGTGGCACAGCTGTTGGCATTCGGTTCTCGGGTGATGCTGGTGAAGGGCTCCTACGACCAGGCGTTCGATCTGTGCATGGAGGCCTGCGACCGCTTCGGTTGGTACAACCGCAACACCGGGGTCAATCCCTATATGACCGAAGGCAAGAAGACCTCGATGCTCGAGATCGCAACTCAGCTCGACGGCGAGATGCCGGACGCCATCGTGGTGTCGGTGGGGGATGGCTGCATCATCGGCGGATTCCACAAAGGCCTGCGCGATCTGGCGGCGCTGGGCCAGGCCGGGGATCCGCCAAGGCTGATCGGAGTGCAGTCCGAGGGCAGCCGCTACCTGGTCGACGCTTTCGAGAACGAGGAGGACGTCGTCGACAAGCCGCCGGCACCGGCCGACACGGTGGCCGACTCCATCTCGGCCGGTCTGCCGCGGGATCGCATCAAGGCGATGAATGCCGTGAAGCAAACAGGTGGCGCCTTCATCGCCGTGCCAGACGACGAGATCTTGGCCGCCATCCCGGCCATGGCCCGCTCCACCGGCGTCTTCAGCGAGCCTGCCTCGGCGGCTGCCTACGCCGGCATGTTGTCTGCCATCGAGAGAGGTCTGCTGACCAAAGAGGACCGGGTGGTTCTGATAGCCACCGGCAGTGGCCTCAAGGACGTCCCTGCCGCCATGAGAGCGGTGCAGGCGGAAGGAACAACGCCCAGGGTGGTCGAGCCTTCATTGGAGGCCGTAGAGGCCGCTTTGGGCTCGTGAGAGCCCTATATCGCAACGCTGCATTCACCGATGCCGCCTTGGGGTGGCCTGAGCCGCACCTCAGATCGTCAGTGCTAGTCGATGGCGCCAAGGGTCGAAGCCGTCATCAGCTACCTGGAACGCGGCGGCGATAAGGCCATCATCACCGACCGCCCGACATCGGCCGGGCGGTGGCTGGGGAGAAGGGTACGCAGAAATCTGGATGATTGAGCTAGCCGACCACAGCTAGCCGACCACATAAAACGGAAACTCTCCCCACCACTGAGTGTCCAAGTAGAGAACAAGCCGAGTTGTTACCGTGAGCGGCGAGGAAAGGCAGGAAGCTGGATGAACATTGCCATTTTGGGAGCCGGAGGCTTCATCGGGTCGAACCTGGTTGAGTTCCTGCTGGAGCGCGACGAGCACCAGATCGTGGGCCTCGACGTCACCGACGACAAGCTTGCCGGTATCGGCGGGCCGGGGTTCCAGTTCGTCAAAGCAGACGTGAGCCAGGATCGCGACCTCGTCGAGGGTGTCGTGCGAGACACCGACGTGGTGGTGGACCTCGTCGCCTACGCCAACCCCTCCATCTACGTGGAGACGCCCCTCAAGGTGGTCGACCTCAACTTCTTCGAGAACCACCGCATCATCGAGCTGTGCGTTCGCCACGGCAAGAGGTTGATCCAGTACTCCACCTCGGAGGTGTACGGCCACCCCAGCGGCGATGCCTACCACGAGGACACCTCCAACCTGGTGGTGGGCCCTATCCAAAAGCAACGCTGGATCTACGCCGCTGCCAAACAACTCCTGGAGAGGGTGGTGTACGGCCACGGGCTGGCCGGGGACCTCGACTACACCGTCGTGCGGCCATTCAACTTCGTGGGACCCCGCTTCGACTATCTGGTGACGCCGGGATCGATGGGCGGTCCTCGCCTCTTCGCCCACAACATGTCGGCACTGTTGACCGGAGGACCCATGTATCTGGTCGACGGTGGCCATCGCCACCGCAGCTTCACCCACATCGCCGACGCCAACACCGCCTTCCAGACGATGTTGGACCATCCCGGAGCCCACAACGAGATCTTCAATGTGGGCAACCCATCCGTCAACGTCACTGTGCGTCAGGTGGCCGAGCTGATGAAGGACATCTACCAGGAACTCACCGGAAGGCCGGCAGCCTGCGAACTGGTC
>JAOTWH010000022.1 GCA_029863035.1 Acidimicrobiia bacterium
GTTGCGGCTCTTGGAGGTCGTTGCCGCCACGGGTCTGCCGCTCGCCGAGCTGAGAACGATCATGACCGAGTATCCCCAAGTGCTGCGCAACGTCACGGTGCCCGACAGGGCGGCCCTCGAGGGGGCGGATGCGCTGTGGAGCGCCGTTGAAGACGCCTCCGCCGAGCTCGGAGACGACGGGCGAGTTCTGGTGAGAGCATCAGGGACCGAGCCGGTGGTGCGGGTCATGGTCGAGGCTGAGACGTCCACCAAAGCTGCCGAGGTGGCCGACGGTCTAGTGGCGGCGGTGAGAGCTGAGCTGGGTTAGCGTTTCTCGTTTCTCGTTTCTCGTTTCTCGTTTCTCGTTTCTCGTTTCTCGTTTCGGGCGAGTGACCAGAAACGGGCAACTAGAAACGGGGCCAACCGCGACTGCGGTTAAACTCTCTATCCAGCGGCACGTACCACTTGCCGATGACAACTGAAGAACAGACCGGAGATACGAAATCTGCAGCGCCAGGCCTCTCTGAGGTGACGAGGTAGAGGGAGTATCGAAACATTCGGCGGATGCCCTCTCGGCCCCTCACGGTCGTGACGAGGCGGATCAAAAGCCGGGAGCGATCCCGGGACACAGAAGCCGCCCCGAAGTGAGTCTCCGGTCTCCCAGAAGGGAGACGACTATGTGCGGAATCATGGGCTACGTCGGCCCGCGGCCTGCCTCAACCATGCTGTTGGACGGTTTATCCCGTCTCGAATACCGCGGCTACGACTCGGCAGGCATCGCAGTCATGCAAGACGGGGCGTTCACTGTGCTCAAGGCGGCAGGCAAACTTGAGAAACTTGCAGCGCTGGTCGCCGACCAGCCATGTCCCGGTTCGGTCGGCATCGGACACACTCGCTGGGCCACCCACGGCGCTCCGGTCGACATCAACGCTCATCCTCATACTGACCCCTCGGGTGAATTCGTGGTGGTTCACAATGGCATCATCGAGAACTTCCTCGAGTTGAAGGAAGGCCTCGAAGAACACGGCGCCGTGTTCGAATCCGACACCGACACCGAAGTGCTGGCTCACCTGATCGCAGAGGAGTACAACGGGGAGCTCACCGAAGCCGTGCGCCGGGCCCTGGCTCGGGCCAAAGGCGCCTACGCCTTGGTAGCGATGACGGTGCATGAGCCGGACCGCATCGTCGCCGTTCGCATGATCAGCCCGCTGGTGGTCGGCTTGGCCGAGGAAGGAACCATCCTCGCTTCGGACATTCCGGCGGTGCTGCAACACACCAAAGAAGTCTTGATCATCGAGGACAACGAGATGGTGGTCGTCACAGCCGATGGCGCCGAGCTGCAAACCATCGATGGCACTCCCATCCAACGAGAGCCGATGCACATTGAGTGGGACGCCGAACAGGCGGAGAAGGCCGGGTACGAGCACTTCATGCTGAAGGAGATCTTCGAGCAACCCGTTGTCATCACCGAGACTCTCAGCGGGCGGTTGGCCAACGATGGCACAGTCGAGCTCGAAGACGTCAATTTCCCCGATGGCTTCGTGGAGAACATCGATCGAGTGTGGATCACGGCATGCGGCACTGCTTACAACGCCGGACTTGTACTCAAGGAGTTGTTCGAGCGAGTGCTGCGGATTCCGGTGGTGCTCGAGTACGCCCATGAATTGCGTTACTCGGACCCTCTCATCACCGAGCGGAGCCTGGCCGTTGCCATCAGCCAATCGGGCGAGACAGCCGACACCCTGGCGGCGGCTCGTATCGCCAAAGAGAGAGGCGCCAGATTGCTGGCCATCACCAACGTCGTTGGTTCAACCTTGTCGCGTGAGGCAGACGACATCCTCTACACCAGAGCCGGTCCCGAGATCGCGGTGGCGTCCACCAAGGCCTATCTGGCCATGCTCATCGCTGGTTACCTATTGGCGATTTCTGTTGGCCGGGAGCGAGGAACCCTCGACGGGGCGGCAACCAGGCACCTGGCCCAAGGCCTCGACGCTCTGCCTCTCAAGGCCGAGCTTGTCCTGAAGCAAGAGGCCGACATCGCAGAGCTGGCCGCCCAGCTCTCGGGTGCCCAAGACGCCTATTTCATTGGTCGCAGTCTCGACTACGCAGTTGCCACCGAAGGCTCCCTCAAGCTCAAAGAGATCTCGTACCTGCACTCGGAGGCGATGCCGGCCGGGGAGCTAAAGCACGGCACCCTTGCGTTGGTCACCGACGCCACCCCCGTGATCGCCATCGTTACCCAAAGCCATGTGTACGACAAGACCATCTCTGCGATCCAGGAAGTCAAAGCCAGAGGTGCACGAGTTATTGCCGTGGCGTACGAGGACGACGACGAGATCGCCAAACACGCCGACGATGTCATCGCCATCCCTCGCACCGACGATCTGCTCTCTCCCGTCCCATCGGCCATTGTTCTGCAACTGATCGCATATCACCTGGGCCGCGAACGTGGCAACGACATCGACCAACCTCGCAATCTGGCGAAGTCGGTTACCGTCGAGTAATGCAGATACTTGGACTCGGGGTGGATCTGGCCGAGATCGGCCGCGTCGAGGCGGTACTCGACAAGTTCCCCCGTTTTGCCGAGAGGTGCTTCACCCAGCACGAGCAGGCGTACGCCTCTCGGTTCGCCCATCCCGCCCGGCGCTATGCCGCCCGCTTCGCCGGCAAGGAGGCCGTGATGAAGTCGCTTGGCCGGGGATGGCGTCAGATCCGCTGGACCGATGTCGAGATCACCGGAGGCGGTCCGCCCAGGGTGAGGCTCTTCGGCTCCGCGCTAGAGCGGGCGTCGGCGCTAGGAGTCACCGACGTCCTGGTGACCATCACCCACACCGACGAAACCGCCCTGGTGATGGCGATAGCCGTGGGGGAGCACTGACACGACCGTCCGTCACCACGCAGAGGACCCGGGCCCGCCTTTGAAGGGCCCGACGATCTCGGTGGTTATCCATCCGCCATAGAAGTCGCCATCCTGGGGCTGAACCTTCTCATCTCCCACGTAGCAGGCGTCCGCCCTCCCGGGATAGAAGGCAACGGTATCCGCCAGGTCTTCGTAGCCGGGGGAGGGGTTGGGGTAGGTCCAGGCGGCGTTGGTCGATCTCTTGCCGCCCACTCGAATCGAGAAATATGAGGCCTGCCCCTTGTATTCGCAAAACGTCTTCTTGGTGCTCGACTCCAACAGCTCGGAATCGATGTCTTCGATGGGTATGTAATAGACGGGAGGATGGCTGGTCTCGATCACCCGTAGGGCACGGTCGGTGTGCGCTACCTCTCGGCCTCCGAACTCGACCCGTATCGAATGTGCCGAGGGTTCTATCGCCGGTGGGCGAGGATAATCCCACACCGATTCTTGATTCGGGCCGGGAATGACTCTTCTCACCCGCCCGAGCGTAGAACAGATCTCGGCGCTATCAGGGCGGTGCGGCGGTCTCTCCGGGGCGCTCGATTCCACCGGTACTATCGAAGCGTGAAGCCGGTCATTACCCCGGACGAGTCGGCCCGTCTCGACGCCATGGCGACCGATTCCGTCGATGTGCTGATGGATCGCGCCGGGTATGCGCTGTCGATTGCAGCAGCTCGTATGGGAGCTGGTTACGGCACCACGGTCGTTGTTCTGTGCGGTCCCGGCAACAACGGCGGTGACGGCTACGTGGCCGCTCGTTACCTCAGAAAGAGGGGTGTCGACGTTCGCATCAAGGCACTGGTCTACCCCGAAGGTGAGGATTCGCCATCTCGCCGGGCCGGTGCCAAGGCCGCTCGGGCGGGAGTGCCGATTGAGGTGCTGGGCGATCCCGAGCCGGTCGACCTCATCATCGATGCGTTGTTCGGGGCAGGTTTTCGAGGAGAGCTGGACGGGCAACCAGCCGCCTGGGCCGAGGCAGGCGGGCAAGTCCTGGCGGTTGACGTTCCGTCCGGCCTCGACGCGGCTACTGGCGCGGTAAATGGCCCGGTTTTCGACGCCGAGCGCACCGTCACCTTCCATGCGCTCAAGGTGGGCCACTTGTTGGGGAGCGGTCCAGATGTTTGCGGAGAGATCGATGTAGTCGACATTGGGCTGAGCGGGGAGGATCCTGAGCTACTGCTGTACGAGGAAGCCGACGCCGCTGTGCCGCAGCGACCACGGACCGCCCATAAGTGGTCTTCTGGCTCCGTCCTAGTTGTTGGCGGCTCGCCTGGCATCGGCGGAGCAGCCATGCTCACGGCACAAGCTGCCCTCAACTCCGGGGCCGGGGCAGTCAAGCTGGCAGTACCGGGAGGCTTGGAGGGTCGGTACTCACGACCCGGGGTAATGACCCTTGGCATCGGTGCGGCGGATCGATTCGAGGCGGCCCAGGCGGGTTCGATCCTCGAAGCGGCAGAACGGTTTGATGTGATGGCACTTGGGCCAGGATTGGGGCCAGACCAGGACAAGCTGGTAGCCGCCATTCTCGAAGGCCTCGACGGACCGCTGGTGCTCGATGCCGACGGCTTGAATGCGCTCGAGAGTCCTGATCAGTTGGCATCAAGATCTGGCACCACGGTTATCACACCTCACGCCGGCGAGTTCGAGCGGCTTACTGGCTCTGAGGCATCTCTCAAGAACGCCGCTCGCCTGGCCCGTGAGACCAAGGCCGTTGTTGTGCTCAAGGGCAACCCGACTCTGGTTTTGGGTCAGGAGAAGTGGGTAGTCACCGCCGGCGGCCCCGAGCTGGCGACCGTCGGAACCGGAGATGTGCTCACCGGCTCCATCGCGGCCCTGTGGGCACGTGGGCTTGAACCGGAAGCTGCAGCCCGAGCTGCTGCCTACTGGCACGGGAGAGCCGGTGCGGCGCTGGCCGAGCAGGTCAACGTCACCGCCGAGGGGTTAGTCGAAGAGATCGGCAGGTGGACGAGGTGAGGCCGTCGTGGGTTGAGATCGACCTGGGTGCGATTGGCCACAACGTGGGGGTTCTCAAAGAGGCGGTGGCGCCAGCTGCTGTTTGCACCGTTGTGAAGGCAGATGGCTACGGCCACGGCGATGTCCCGGTGGCGGCGGCTGCGCTCGAGGCTGGAGCCGATCTGGTGGCGGTGGCGCTGGCGGAGGAGGGCATCCGACTGCGCGAGGCAGGCATCAAGGGGCAGATCTTGGTCTTGTCCGAGCCGCCGCCTGCTGGTGCCAAGGAGATCGTCAGTTGGGGCTTGACGCCGACTGCCTACTCGTTTCAGTTCCTAGAAGCGCTGGCCGCGGCGTCGGCCGAGCCTTTGGACGTTCACCTCAAAGTCAACACGGGCATGCAGCGGGTGGGGGCCGATCCAGAAGAGGCGTTGCAGCTGGCGATCGAAATCGCAGAGACGCCGTTGCTCAACTTGGCTGGGTGTTGGACCCACCTCGCCGTGGCCGAGACGGACGTCGACTACACGAAGCAACAACTGGGCGGATTCGCCGCGACGGTGGCGGCCCTCGAGGAAAAGGGTCTACGGCCTCCGGTACTTCATGCAGCCAATTCGGCCGGTGGGCTCAACTACCCCGAGGCCCGCTACGACATGGTCCGCTTTGGAATCTGCACATACGGGTTGCGACCTGGTGCCAATGTTGGCGCCGACCTCGAACTGCGGCCGGCTATGAGGGTGGTGTCGACCGTCTCCTACACCCGTCACCTGAGTAAGGGCGAGCGGCCGTCCTACGGCAGGCGCCGGGCCCTGCCGGCCAACTCGAACGTGGCGACGGTGCCGGTGGGCTACGCCGACGGATTGAGTAGGAGATACGGAGAGCAGGGCGGTGAGGTCCTGATCGGGGGCCAACGCCATGCTTTCGCGGGGACCGTGACAATGGACCAGATCGTGATCGATTGCGGCAACCACCGAGTGGCGGTTGGTGATGAGGTGGTCCTGTTGGGCGTCCAGGGCGGCGAAGAGATCACGGCAGACGAGCTGGCGGCCAAGCTGGGCACGGTCAATTACGAAATCGTCTGCCGCTGGGGTCCCCGCCTGCCGCGTCGCTACCTGTCGTGACCATCACCGACGTTCCCGGAGTCGAGGTCGGGCACTTCACCGACGATGAGGCGTTGACCGGTGTCACGGTGATCACGTTCCCCGAGCCCAACATCGCTACCGCTGAGGTGCGCGGTGCTGCGCCGGGAACCCGAGAGATCGCTTTGCTGCAACCTGGTTCGCGGATTGAGAACATCCAGGCGATCGTGCTGTCGGGGGGCAGCGCCTTCGGGCTGGCCACCGCCGATGGCGTGTCGCGGGGCTTGCTGGCCGACGGAAAGGGGCACCGCACCATCAATGACATCATCGTGCCCATTGTTCCGACGGCGATCCTGTTCGATCTGATGATCGGTGATGCCGAGGCTTGGCCTGGGCCAGAAGAAGGGGCCATGGCCTACGACTCGGCCAACAGTGGTCCGGTAGAGATGGGCAATGTGGGGGCGGGGACGGGAGCCACGGTGGCAGGTTGGAGGGGCATGGGGGCCGTTCGCAAGGGTGGCCTGGGTTCCCACAGCATTCGGGCGGGCGATGCCATCGTGGGGGCCGTGGTCGCAGTGAACGCGGTGGGGGACGTCTTCACTCTCGAGGGGGAATCACTAACCGGTGGCAGCCCTGAGCCTCCGATCAACCCTAACCCACCGTCCCAGGCCGAGTTATCCAACACGACGCTGGTGACGGTGGCGACCAACGCCAAGCTTTCTCGTACCGATCTGATGAGGCTCACGGTCCGCGCTCACGACGCGATCGGAGCCTGTGTTCGGCCGGGCCACACCCGTTACGACGGCGACGTTGCCTTTGCTGTCTCGTGCGGTGACGTCGAGGCCGATCCCGACGCAGTTGGCGAGGCCGCTTTTATCTCCGTGGCTCGAGCCATCGAGTGGGGGGTCCGCTCTGCCGAGTCGGCGGGTGGCGTGCCGGCCATGGACGGCTGACCGACACCCTCTCTGCACTAGCCACGCCCCTGGCTCGTAACATTCAGCCCAAGCAGGAGGACCCCCGTTTGAGCGAAGAATCGGTGCGTGAGCTGGAGGCGCTCGCCCAAACCGCAGCCGGCTGCACCGCGTGTCGGCTGTCCGAGAACAGGACCACGGTGGTCTTCGGCGATGGCGATCCGCTGGCCGACCTCATGTTCATAGGTGAAGGCCCCGGCTTCAACGAAGACCAGCAGGGCCTTCCGTTCGTTGGGAAGTCGGGCAATCTCTTGGAGCAGCTTCTTGACGAGATCGGCTTGCATCGCAAGGAGGTCTACATAGCCAACGTGGTGAAGTGCCGACCGCCCAACAACCGCGACCCGCAGCAGGAGGAGATCGAAGCCTGCAAGGGCTACCTACGCCGTCAGCTCGAACTGATCCAGCCCAAGGTGGTCATGACGCTTGGCAACTTCTCGACCAAGCTCCTCCTCAAAACAACCACGGGCATCACCAATCTGCGGGGCACTGCACACCCATGGTGGGGCCGCCAACTCGTGCCAACCTTCCATCCGGCTGCGGCGCTGCGGGGCGGTCCGCGGGTGTTGGACCAGATGCGGCAGGATTTTGCCCTCACCGCAACGCTGCTGAACACCGAGGTGGTCGAGGCTCCGAGTGACGATGCCGAACAGCTGGGGCTCTTTCGATGATGGGGCGCATGGTCGAGCTGGAAAGTGCCAGTGTGGCCGACACCCTCTCCGCCGGGCGCAGGCTTGCGGGGCTGTTGCAGCCAGGAGACGTTGTGCTATTGAACGGCCGGCTGGGCTCAGGCAAGACGGTGCTTGCTTCTGGAGTAGCTGAAGGACTTGGCATCGACGGCCCCATCCCCAGTCCCAGTTTCTTGTTGGTCCGTACCTATCGCGGGTTTCTGCCTTTGATCCACGCCGACGCTTATCGACTCGGCTCGGCGGCCGAGTTCGAAGATCTCGACGTGTACGAGCAAGGGCGGAGCGGCGTGCTGGTAGTCGAGTGGGGAGAGGCGATAGCGGCTGCTGTCGGGGAAGATCGCCTCGAGATTCTGATGGAGATCACCGGTGAGGATCAGCGCAAGATCAGTTTCGTGCCTAAGGGTTCGTGGCAATCTCGACCCCTCCAGGAGCTGGTGGCATGAAGATCCTCGCTATCGAATCCGCCACCCCCGCCTCTTCCGTTGCGATCGGCGAAGAAGATCGCCTCGCCACGATGTCGGTGCAGGTCGATCGCAGGGGACACGTTGGCTTCATCACAGCGGCTCTCGACTTTTGCTTCCGCGGCGCCAAATGGTCTCCTGCCGACCTCGACGCCATCATCGTTGATATCGGCCCTGGCCTGTTCACGGGCATCCGGGCCGGCATAGCGGCCGCCCAGGGGGTAGCGGCCGCAGTGGGGGTGCCGGTCATCACGGCAACCTCGCTTGACGCTCTGGCCTTTCGAGCCGCTACCGGGCACAGGATGATCTGGCCGGTGGTTGACGCTCGTCGGGGCGAGGTGGCCGTGGCTCCCTACCAACCGGTGCCCGGGGGCGTGGTGAAGGAGGCAGAGCCGGAGTTGATGTCCTATGCCGAATTCAGAGGCGTACTGGAATCGAGTGCCGATGACGCGTTGGTGGTTGGCGACTGGTCTGTTCTGCCCGAGAACTTCTTCAGTGGTCTTCACCGAGTCAAGCGAGGCCGACCTCGCTATCCCTCGGCGGAGATCCTCATCGAGCTGGCTGCACAGCGAGCGGGCAAGGCACTCCGTCCCGCTGGGGGAGAGGTTCGGCCGCTCTATCTGAGGGCCCCCGACGCAACCATCAATTGGGCATCGCTGCGAAGGGAGGGGCTATGGACGTAATAGCAATGAACATTCGACCCATGGTTGCCTCAGATATCGGTGAGGTTGTCCAGTTGGAGAACAAGATCTACCCCCAGCCGTGGTCTGAGCGAGCCTTTGAGGACGAACTATCGCATACCGATGGGAACTACATGGTGGTGGAGAGCGACGCCGGCATTGTGGGGTACGCCGGCATGTTCGTTACGGACGAAGAGGCTCACATCACGACCGTTGCGGTGGTCGACGAACTGCGGGGACAAGGCCTTGGAACGCGGCTGATTCTCCAGTTGGTCGATCTTGCCCGCCGAAGTGGGGTCGGCAGCCTCACGCTCGAAGTGCGCCTTTCTAACTACGCCGCCAGGGACATCTATCGGCGATTCGGTTTCGTTCCGGCAAGAGTGCGCAAGGACTACTACCGCGACGACGACGCCCTCATCATGTGGGCCAATGACATCGGCGACGACGCCTACACGGCCCGCATCGAGGAGATCCGTAGGAGCCTGCGATGAGCCTCATACTTGGCATCGAGACCAGTTGCGATGAAACCGCGGTAGCGGTGGTGGAGAACCTCGAGGTGCTTTCGAGTGTGCTTTCATCGCAGGTGGACGACCATTCTCGGTTCGGGGGTGTGGTGCCCGAGGTGGCGGCGCGAGCCCATGTAGAAGCGATTCGATCTCTGACGCATCGCGCCTTGGCCGAGGCCGGGGTGCACCATATGGATCTGGACGCCGTGGCTGCGACGCGCGGTCCCGGACTGGCCGGAGCACTGGTGGTTGGGTTCTCGTTCGCCAAAGCGATGGCGTGGGCGCTGGGAACGCCGTTCCTCGGCATCGATCACATGGAGGGCCACCTGTTCGCCCCCCGCCTCGAACACGACGAATACCAACCGCCGGCTGTTGTTTTGCTGGCTTCAGGTGGTCACAGCCAGATCGTCCACATGCGCGATTGGGGCGACTACGAGGTGATGGGCACAACCATCGACGATGCGGCAGGGGAGGCATTCGACAAGCTGGCCCGCTTCATGGGGCTTGGCTATCCGGGAGGGCCGGCCATCGACGCAGCGTCGGATGGTGGCGACCCCGCCATTATGGCGTTCCCAAGGGCGCTGCCCGACCGACCGTTCCACTTCTCTTTCAGTGGGCTCAAGACGTCGGTCGTGACGCAGCTCGAAAAGGCCGATGCGGAAGGCGCACTGCCACCTTTGGCCGATGTTGCCGCATCCGTCCAGGAAGCCATCGTTGACGTGCTGGTGGACAAGACCTTCAACGCAGTCGAGGAAACAGGCGCCAAGATCGTGGCCGGGGGAGGAGGCGTTCTGGCTAATCGCCGCCTGCGGCAAAGGCTTGAAGAAGAGGCTGATAAGCGCAAGGCGAAGCTTTTCCTGCCCTCGCCCGAGATGTGCACCGACAACGGCGCCATGGTCGCGGCCGCCGGAGCGTTCAGGCTAGAGCGTGGTGATGGCACCGGGTGGGGGGCCGAAGTCGACTCGGCCTTGGCCCTTTGAAGGCGTTGCGTCTCGGTAAGATCTTCGGGGTTGAGCTCGTCATCGACGCGTCGTGGCTCATTATCGCGGGCCTGATCACTTTCTCGCTCTACGTCGATTTCTCTGACAGGACCTCGGCCTCGGGTGCCTCGGCTTGGGTAGCGGCGGGGGTTACCTCGTTCTTGTTCTTCGGAAGTGTCCTGATGCACGAATTGAGCCACTCGATAGTGGCCAAGGCGCGGGGACTGGTCGTGCGTCGCATCCGGCTGTTCATCTTCGGCGGAGTGTCCGAGATCGAGAACGAGGCGCCAACGCCGGGCGATGAGTTCGCCATCACCATCGCCGGTCCTGCCTCCTCGGTGGTGCTAGCCGGCCTCTTCTTTCTTGTAGCGCTTCCCCTTGAAGGATCGGTGGAGCGGGTGTTCGCCCTGTTGGCGTTCGTCAATCTTGCGCTTGGCCTGTTCAACCTGCTTCCCGGGTTCCCGCTCGACGGTGGGCGCCTCTTGCGTTCAGCGGTGTGGAAGGCCACCGGAGACTTCGCTCGGGGCACGCGGGTGGCAGTCTTCATGGGCAGGCTGCTGGCGGTGCTGTTGTCGATCGCCGGACTGGTGGTGATGGTGGTTGGCGGCCAGGTAGCAGGTCTGTGGTACCTAGCCATCGGCTGGTTCTTGTACCAAGCAGCCAGCTCAGCGCTGGTTCACATGGAGAGCAGTCAATCCCTGAGGGGCGCCACCGCAGGTCAGGTGATGTCACCGACGCCGATCGCGGTACCGGCGGAGATGTCGGTAGAGGAGCTCCATGACAAGTATCTGTTGGGCGGTCGCTCTGCCACCTTCCCGGTTGTGGCCCGGGGCCGAGTGCGCGGTCTTGTTGCTCTGGAGCACGCCGCCGCCATCCCGTCTTCTGACTGGTCTGCGATGACGGTTGGTCAGATCATGATGCCCCTCGGCCCCAACGACGTCGTCGAAGCGGATGCCCTCGTCGAAGGGCTGTTGGAGCGATTCCAGGGACGGCGCAGGCGCATCGCGGTGGTATCCGAGGGTCGAATAGCCGGAGTGCTCACCGAGGTCGATGTGACCAGATTCATCAGGCGGGCAGAGGCAAAGACCGGTTAGCACTCGGCTAGGCAGAGTGCTACAGTTGGCACTCGTAATAGCAGACTGCTAGTTCCCCAAGGAGGGTCGATGAAGTTGCAGCCTCTGGGCGACCGCGTTGTCGTCAAGGCAAAAGATGAGGGAGACCAGACCACCGTTAGCGGTCTCGTCATTCCCGATACCGCCAAAGAGAAGCCCCAGCTCGGCGAAGTACTCGCCGTTGGACCGGGCGACTTCCAGGACGGTGAAAGGGTTCCGCTCGACATCGAAGCAGGCGACATGGTCGTCTACTCGAAGTTCGGTGGGACCGAGATCAAGCTGGAGGGTGAGGAGTACCTGATCCTTTCTTCCCGCGACGTTCTGGCCGTCCTCAAGTAGCCGGCTTTTAAGGAGTTTCAGTGGTAGCCAAAGATCTTAAATTCGACGAGGAGGCCCGTAGGGGCCTAGAGGCCGGCGTAGACAAGCTGGCCAACGTAGTGAAGACCACGCTGGGCCCTAAGGGTCGCAACGTGGTTCTTGAGAAGAAGTGGGGTGCGCCGACCATCACCAACGACGGCGTCACCATCGCAAAGGAAGTAGAGCTGGCAGACCCGTGGGAGAACATGGGTGCTCAGCTCGCCAAGGAAGTCGCCAACAAGACCAATGATGTTGCCGGCGACGGAACCACGACCGCCACAGTGCTGGCTCAGGCCATGGTGCATGAGGGCCTGAGGCTGGTGGCAGCCGGTTCCAATCCCATGGAGATGAAGCAGGGCATGGAGCAGGCCGTGGACAAGGTCGTCGAGACCATCGCCTCTATGGCGAAGCCCGTTCATGCCGAGGATCGCGAGCAGATCGCCTACGTCGCGGCCAACTCGGCCGCCGACCCAGAGGTCGGCGAGCACATCGCAGACGCCATGGCCAAGGTTGGCAACGAGGGCGTCATCACAGTGGAGGACAGCCAGACCTTCGGGGTCGAGCATGAGTTCACCGAGGGCATGCAGTTCGACAAGGGCTACATCTCGCCGTACTTCATCACCGACCCAGATCGCCAGGAGGCGGTCCTCGACGAGCCGTACGTACTCATCGCCAACCAGAAGATCGGCGGGGTCCATGACCTGCTGCCGGTTCTGGAGAAGGTGATGCAGTCCGGCAAACCGCTATTGGTGATCGCCGAGGACATCGAGGGTGAAGCTCTCGCCACCCTGGTGGTCAACAGGCTGCGAGGCACGTTCTCTTCGGCTGCCGTCAAGGCCCCCGGCTTCGGCGAGCGTCGCAAGGCCATGCTCCAGGACATCGCCATCCTCACGGGTGCGACGGTGATCTCGGAGGAGGTGGGCCTCAAGTTGGAGAACGTCACCGTTGACCTGCTTGGCTCGGCTCGCAAGATCGTCGTCACCAAAGATGACACCACGGTCGTCGAGGGTGCTGGCAAGCACTCCGACGTCGAGGCTCGGGTTGCACAGATCCGCAAAGAGATCGAGAACTCCGATTCCGATTGGGACCGCGAGAAGCTCTCCGAGCGACTGGCCAAACTGTCGGGCGGTGTTGCTGTGATCAAGGTTGGCGCAGCGACGGAGGTCGAGCTCAAGGAGCGCAAGCACCGCATCGAGGACGCCATCCAGGCGACCAGGGCGGCTGTTGAAGAGGGCATCGTGCCCGGCGGCGGTGTGGCTCTGCTGTCGGCCATCGGTCCGGTTGCGGCCATCAAGGGCGGCAGCGACGATGTGAAGGCCGGCCGTACCGTGGTTGAGCGTTCGCTTGCGGCGCCTCTGCGCCAGATCGCAGAGAACGCCGGACACGAAGGCGGAGTCGTGGTGGAACATGTGCGGTCCGCCAAGGGCGGCAACGGGTTCAACGCCATGACCGGTGAGTACGAGGACCTCCTCAAGAGTGGGGTCATCGACCCGGCCAAGGTGGTCAGATCCACCATTCAGAACGCGGCTTCGATCGCAGCGTTGCTGATCACCACCGAGGCTCTGATCGGTGAGATCAAGGAGGACCGGCCCGCGATGCCGGCCGGCGGCGGCGGCGGCATGGAAGGCATGGGCGACTTCTAAAGAAGTCTCTCGTTTCTAGTTGAGGAAGGGTCCCTTCGGGGGCCCTTCCTCGTTGGCTTAGTGTCTTTCTAGAAACCAGCTGCTAGCGGCAAGGTGCTAGTTCTCATGCTGGGCGAAGCCATCCTTGGGCTTGGTAGCGCGGCTTCTCGGTCTCGAACTCGGTGCGCAAGATTCCCCACGCCGAGTGGTCCAGCCATTCACCGGCCACCTTCACCTCTTGGCGCAGCAGCCCCTCTCTGGCGAAGCCGAGCTTGACCGCCACTCTCTCCGAAGCTTCATTGCCAACCGCGATACGCATCACGACCCGGTGCATCCCAAGGTCCTCGAAGGCGAGCTGCACCATTCTTGCCCCTGCCTGCGACGCGATGCCCTTGCCAGTCTCATCGCTGCGCACCCAATAGCCCATTTCACCGATGAGGCCGGTGCGGTTGGTCGGCCACACCGAGATATTGCCGAGGTGACGGTCGGGGTCGTCGACGGATCGAATGGAGAAGTCGTAAGCCCGGCCATCTCTCCATGCCGTCATGCTCTCCCGAATGAAGCCGACCGCATCTGCTCTGCCGTATCCGCGATGGGCCCAGGGGAGCCAGCGCACGAGGTCATCGTTGGAGACTTCTACAGCCTCAGCGAGGCTGCTGACATCTCGTCGGCGAAATGGCTGCAGCACCAACTGCGGTGTGGCCAGGGTGCGAGTTGCGATGCCTCGAGTCATGGGCGCCAGAATACGCCGTACCATCCGGGCGTGGATGGCATCCTCGACCGGCTTCGGCGACGCCTGCCACCTGTTAGCTCACCACCCGGCATGAGGGCTGCCGTTCTGGTCCCGCTCTATGTCGACGACGATGGTGACGTCAGGGTGGTATTGACCAAGCGCCCAGACCACATGGCGACACACGCCGGTGACGTCGTCTTCCCCGGCGGCACCATCGACGACGATGACCGCGACCCTGTCCACACCGCCACCCGTGAAGCGTGGGAGGAAGTGGGGATTCCCGAAGATGCCGTTGAGGTGATCGGGGGACTGGAGCCGATATCGCCGCGCAATCCGGACATGCTCATCGTGCCGGTGGTTGCCCTGGTGCAGCGTCCCGATGAGTTAACGCTCCAGGCCAGTGAGGTGGAGGTGGTGATAGAGCCGCGTCTGATCGACCTGTTGGACGAATCCCAGTGGCGCCGTGAGGACTTCCACGGTCACAAGCTTTGGTACTACGAGTTCTCCGAAGGAACGCTGTGGGGTGCCACTGCCTTCATGGTGAGGGAGCTGTTGGATTACCTTCGCTAGCCCGTGATCAGCTCCCACAGTTGGTCGATGTGGCGTTGCTCGGTGTGGGTCTGGCCGACGTTGACCCGAACCACATAGCGGTCATCGAGCTTGGTGTGGGTTAGGTATGCCGTGCCGGAGGAATTGACTCGCTCCAAGATGGCCTCGCTGGCGGCGTCGCCATCGACATGCCGAAAGCACACCAGGTTGAGATCGGCCGGCGCGGCCAGCTCGAGGTCTGGGTGTCGGCGGACCCGCTCGGCGAGATCTTGGGCCAGGGCGACGTGGCGGCGTACATGGTGTTGGATTCCCTCGATGCCGTAGTGGCGGATCACGAACCACAGTTTCAATGCGCGAAAACGCCTGCCGAGCGAGATCTGCCAGTCGCGGTAGTCGATCACCTCGCCGGACTCGGATTCTGCACTGCGCAGATACTCGGCGCTCACGCTCATCATCCTCTTCAGACCGGCACGGTCGGCCACGTAGAAGGCACTGGCGTCGACATTGGTGAACATCCATTTGTGGGGGTTGAACAGGTAACTGTTGGCCAGCTCGAGACCATCGTGGAGGTGACGGAACTCAGGACATATCGCTGCCGTCCCAGCCCAAGCGGCGTCGACGTGGAGCCAGGCGTTATGCGTGGCGGCCACTTCGCCGATCTGGCGAATGGGGTCCATGCCGAGCGTCGAGGTCGTTCCAACTGTTGCCACCACCAATGCCGGCGTTAGTCCAGCCGAGACGTCGGCTTCCATGGCTTGTGCCAGGTCGGCGGGCCGCATGGCGAAGGTGTCATCGACAGCGACGAGTCGGAGGTTGTCGGAGCCGATGCCGGCAAGCCGGATCGCTTTTTCGACGGAGCTGTGTGCTTGGGCCGATGTATATGCGGCCAATCCGGGCTCCAGGCCGCTGCGGTTGGACGCGTAATCCGTTGCCTTCTCTCGAGCCAGCAGAGTTGCCACCAGCGTGGAAGTTGACGCCGTGTCCTGGATGACACCGCCCCCGGTGCTGTGCGAGGAGAACTTGGGGGGGAGATCGAGCATCTCCGCCATCCAATCCATCATCAAGGTCTCCAGCTCGGTGGCCGCCGGGCTGGTGACCCATGACATGCCCTGCGTCCCCAGCCCGGCCGCCAACATCTCGCCGAGGATCGATGGGCCGGAGGAGTTGCCGTTGAAGAACGCGTAGAAACCTGGAGATTGCCAATGCGTGATCCCCGCCATGATGACATCGTCAACGTCACTCATCACGTCGTCCCACGCCTCGCCATGCAGCGGAGGGTGGGGGGCCAGCTGGGAGCGCACCTCGCCCGGCTTCACAGTGGACATGACGGGGTAGGACTCGACCCGCTCCATGTAGCGGGCGATCCACTCCACCATCTCGGCGCCGCGCTGGCGGAACTCGTCAGGGGTCATGTGATAGCTGTCAGGCATCGGAACAAGGTAGCGGTCGAGCCTCAAGCAACTCTCAGCGCCCACCCAGTAAGCAGGAGAGGCGTAGTTAGAGTTACGCCCATCTTGGCTCGCAGTGTCGTTTTCTCAGGTGTTCAGCCGACGGGTGGTGTCCACATTGGCAACTATCTGGGCGCGTTCCGCAACTGGATACGTCTGCAGGATGACTACGACCCCATCTATTGCATCGTCGATCTCCACGCTCTCACCGAGACCGAGGATCCCCAGGAACTGGTGGCGAACCGGCTCGAGACCGCGAAACTTCTGCTGGCTGCTGGGGTAGATCTTGAGCTATCCATGTTCTATTTCCAGTCCGACGTTCCCCAGCACGCCGAGCTGGCATGGATTCTCGGCACTATGACCCCAATGGGCGTGCTGAACCGGATGACCCAGTACAAGGAGAAGTCCGACAAATATGGCGCTCAGCTCGGCCTGTTCTCCTACCCGGTATTGATGGCGGCCGACATCTTGTTGTTCCGGGCTGAGTTCGTTCCGGTGGGCGATGATCAACTCCAGCACTTGGAGATGACGCGCGATCTCGCCGAGCGGTTCAACAACCGCTTTGGCGACGAGTTCCCAGTGCCACAACCCATCGTCCCCGAGGTGGGAGCACGGATCATGTCGCTGCAGGATCCCCTCGCCAAGATGTCGAAGTCTGACCCCAACGAGAACTCGCGCATCGGGATGCTCGATGAGCCAGATCAGATCCGTAAGAAGCTGGCCCGGGCGGTAACCGACTCCGAGACCGAGATCCGCTTCGACCGAGAGCACAAGCCGGGGGTGTCGAATCTGCTGGAGATCACCTCCCTGCTTGGCGGCACATCTGTTCCGGATCTTGAGAAGCAGTTCCAGGGCTCGGGCTACGGCCAGCTGAAGGAATCGGCGGCAGAGGCCCTGGTCGACGCGCTGGAACCGATCAGGACCAAGTACGAATCCCTCGATGACCGCGAGGTACTCACGCTGATGGAAGAAGGCGGCGCTGCCGCTCGTATGCGGGCGGAGGGCTTCCAGCAGAGCGTGAGGGCCAAGGTGGGGTTGGACGGATAAGGGGTGGCCTCCGACCGAGTCCTTGTCATCGACCTTGGCGCCCAATACGCCCAGCTGATAGCGAGACGGGTGCGTGAGGCGAAGGTGCTGTCGGAGATCGTTCCCAGGGACATATCCGCTTCCGAGATAAAGGCTGCGGATCCGATCGCCATCGTGTTGTCTGGCGGGCCGGCGTCGGTCTATGCAGATGACGCATACCAAATAGATCGCGACATCCTCGAGCTGGGAATCCCCATCTTGGGCATCTGTTACGGGCACCAGCTTCTTGCTCAGCATCTCGGGGGGGAGGTCACCTCGACCGGCATCAGCGAGTTCGGTGGCACCGAACTGCGCCTGCTCGGCGATTCCACCATTCTCGACGATGGTCCCCAGATCGTGTGGATGAGCCATCGTGACTCGGTATCGGCTGCTCCGGCTGGCTTTACCGTCACCGCCTCAACCGATGAGTCTCCAGTCGCGGCAATGGAAGATCTGTCACGTCGCATGGTTGGTCTGCAATTCCATCCCGAGGTCAGCCACACTCCC
>JAOTWH010000187.1 GCA_029863035.1 Acidimicrobiia bacterium
ACACCGGTTCAATTCCGGTCGGCGCCTCGGTTAATGTCTTGCTGGCTCGGGCGCTTAGCTCAGCGGAAGAGCGCTTCCCTGACGCGGAAGAGGTCACAGGTTCGATCCCTGTAGCGCCCACCCGAGAAAGCCCATACGCCATATGGGTCTTCTTCGCGCCTAGGTCAGCGTGACGACCTCAGAATCCGAAACTGGCCACAAACTCACCACATTGGCCTCCCGGAATGTGTCATTCAGGCGGTCTGCGGCGCCCTGGTCAAGCCCTTCGAGCAGGTGTGTAAGGGACAGTCCGAAGAAGTGACCTGGAGTGCCAAAGGACCGAAGGGCGATCAAGGCGAAACGGGCGCACAGGGGCCTGAGGGTCCGGAGGGACCTGCGGGCGGACTGTCATGTGCGGACGAGATCAGGATCAACGCAGCCGCGCCCGCGTTCGAGCTAAGTCCTGAGTGCGGTCTTGTGATCTACAACAACTTCGCACCAGACGGCAGCTTCGGGGACGGCACCGTTTCGGCCATACTCCCCGATGGAGAAGGCAAGCCCTTCTCCTGGCGCGCCGAGGTCGCTCAAGCATTCATGGTTCCGCCCGACCAGAACATGACCCTTGAGTCTCTCAATCTGGCATTAGGTAAACTGCACGGAGGTCCGAACGAACTTGATGTTTGGGTCTTGGGCGATAGGGAGGCCACCGACCTCAAATGCCCGGATGTGCCGAACGAGCCTGACGACGCCAATGTGGTCGAGCATTGGCGCTTAAGCAATGCGATCGGACTCGGTCGGCCCGCCTTCGGCGGAGTTGAGATTCACTCCATGACGCAACCTGTCCTGGAGGCAGGTGCGCTGTACTGGGTAATGATCTCCACTCCCGAGCCTGGTAGCGCGATCTCGTGGTGGAGCGACGATACGTCCTATCTCGGATTCGCCCTCCGAGGGGAGCGAGATGAGCGGTTCGATATACCATTCGACTGGTGCGTTCACGACCACACCGGCGTCGCGCTCAAGGTCACTGCGAATGCTGTGGAACCGGCTTCGGGATGAGGTAATAACTCGCAACCGACGAGGGGTATCCCCCCTTAACCCTTAGGGGGCCGGAGGCTTACCACCATGGGTAATACTTCTCTGTTGCTAGGGGCCCCCGGAGGGGTGATCAGGGGCAAACGCCCAGGGGTCAGCCGGAACTAGGAGGGACAGACCGGGGCGTTTGGGTCTAGCGGTCTGCGATCGGGAAATCGCCTGACACCCATACACCGGCACCTCCGACCGCCACCAAGCCGGCCGGGCCGGCGGCAACTGCAGCCAGTGGTCGGAGGTTGTCGAGGCGGTCGAGAGGGACGCGTGTCCACGATGAGCCGTCCCCAGACGCCCACACGATGCCCCATCGGTCGAATTCGAGGAACCCGGCGCCTACGGCCACCAGGCCGGGGCCTCCAGCAGCGATGTCAGTTGCCAGCTCGTACCCCTCCCCTACGAACGCTTCGGCGTCCGCGTCATGGCGAGTCCAGGCAGCGCCGTCCGGCGAGGTCCAGACGGCAGCATGTCCCCCAAGGTCACGACTCCCCGTCTGTTCGGCCAGGTAGCTGGCCTCAGAGTCCCAACCGACGGCCACCAGCCCGCTGGGGGTGGCGATCAAGCCGAGAATGCCCTGCTGCTTCGGCTCCAGCACCGTGCCCAGCGCCGGGTCCCCAAGGGTGGTGTAGGTGCGTCCGTCGGCGGAAGCCCAGACGGTCATGTTGCCCTCATCGACACCGGTGCGCACGCCACCGGCGGCGATCCACTGCCCGCCGGCGGCAACCACGGCATCGACCTCGGCCTGGTACCAGTCCCCGGACCAGAAGTCTGCCTTGTTCGAAGTCGGAATCTCCCAGCTGAGCCCATCAGCGGAGACCCATACCGTCGCGGTATGGCTCGTCGAGGCGCTCGCCCTCCCGTACTGCCCCCACCCCACGGCAACCCATCCGGAGGGCCCGACGCTGACATCGGCCATGGTGAGGTACTTCAGTGTTATCGCTTCGGTGCGAGACACATCGAACGGGAGGTAGTAGTCGGGTGCCTGTACCGTCGCCCGAATCCAACCGGCGCCGTCGCTCGAGGTCCAGATGCCCTCGCCGCAGCCCAGCACCAGCAACTCGCCGTCGGTGGCCACCGTCGGGCCGGGATAGGAACCATCGGGACGCAGGTAGGACCGCACCGAGCACTGGGGCAGCTCACCGACCATGCGCAGGTGCTCCATCGATCCGGTGAAGGCCTCGGCGTCGGCAGTCGACCATGCCACTCCATCCTCGGATGTCCACACCCCGAGCGCCCCCTCGTCGCCCGTCACGCCCACCGCCACCCAGCCGGTGCCGAAGGCGGTGACGTCGCTGAGGGCGGCGTCTTCGAAGACGCCGTCGTCATACGCGATGCGGACCCAGTCGAGACCCGCCTCCAGAGGCTCGGCGGCCACCGTGGTCGCGGGGACACCCGTCGTCGGTGTTTCTACAGGTGGGGTCGCTGGCGTCGTGCTGGATGGAGGCGCCACCGAGGTGGCACCGATGCTGGTAGCAGGTGCTCCGTCGCCACCGCCACAGGCTGCGATCACCGACAGCATCGCCAGCCAAGACGCGAATCGAGCGGTCATGTGACCCCCCTCTGTGTGCATTCCGCCGCCTTAGTAATCCATATCCATCGCCAGGCATAGAGCCGAAGTGCCTGAAATCGATGTCATGACCTGCAGCCTCCGCGAGAGAAGCCGAGCGGCCTGACCCGCCGCTTCGGCTTCCCGAAGATCGCTAGAAGCTGACCCAGTCCTCGACGAGGCTTCCGAGATCCTCGACAACGAGGTCTCCGCCGGCGGCCCAGAGGAGTTGTTTTTCAGTGAGGGCGATCCCTTCGCCGCCATCAACCCCCGACTCGAAGCGCTGGGCCTGACCGCCTGCGCTGAGTCTGAGTAGCGCTCTGCTAATCGAGTTGTTGGAGAACCCTGCTCCGGCGGGGGTTCCCTTTGCGTGAGGCTCTAGGAACATTCGTTAACCCTGTCACACCGGGGCGTGGCCTCGCCTGAGGTCGCGTTGGGTGGGAGGCGTGGGGAAGGAGAGCGGGACCGCGAAAAGTAGCGGTTGACAGCAACGCATGAGGAGAAGAATCTACTCACAGTGTTCGGAAGCGGAGGAGGAACCAGATGCGCAAGGCAACGTTGATCGTCCTGGTATCGGTGATGGGACTTGTGGGGGCGCAGATCGCTCAAGCCGCAGCGGCCGGGCCTCTGGTGCAGGTCTCCGGAGCCACCCCGTTTGGGGCTCTTGCAGACTGTGGCAACTTCCCAACCGAGATTCCGTTCTTCCTTGATAGCGTCAACTTCGTCGGCAGCGAGGTAGAGCCGTGGGTGGTTGTAAACCCGATCAACCCGAACAACATCGTCGGGTTCTGGCAGCAGGATCGTTGGTCGGATGGCGGGTCACGCGGGAACGTCGCCGGGGTCAGCCTTGACGGGGGTGCCACGTGGCAGATCGTGCCGGTCCCGGGACTCACCGATTGCACCGGTGGTCGGTGGGAGCGGGCCTCCGACCCCTGGTTGTCCTTCTCTCCCGACGGAACGCTGCACCAGATGAGTCTCGTCCTCCAGACCGACCCTCCGCTGCGAAGCCCCTTCGGATTCGGCCCCAACGGCATGGCAGTCAGCAAGTCGGAGGATGGTGGGCTCACCTGGTCGGACCCGATCATGATCGTGGAGGACGACAACCCCCGGTTCCTCAACGACAAGAACTCCATCACCGCAGACCCCACCGACGCGAACTTTGTCTACGCGGTGTGGGACAAGCTGAACGTGTCCCCAGGTGGGATCATGCTCAACCGGAACCTCCGGGGGGGACTAGGGAGCTTCAAGGGGGCGGCCTTCATCGCCCGTTCCATCGATGGCGGGGACTCCTGGGAGAAGCCCCAAAAGCTCTATGACCCGGGCGGCTTGAACCAGACGATCGGCAACCAGATCGTGGTGATGCCCGACGGAACGTTGGTGAACTTCTTCACCGAGATCCTCAACGCCCGCAATGACGATGGCGGGGCGCAGCCGAGCGCCTGGTTGTCGATCAAGTACTCCCCGGACAAGGGGGAGACCTGGCTGCC
>JAOTWH010000188.1 GCA_029863035.1 Acidimicrobiia bacterium
CCAGGCCACTACCCCGACCACCCCTCCACCCCCACCCCCGCCGTCCGTACCACGAGGAAGCATCGGCGACTTCGTGTGGCTCGACCTCGACCGTGATGGCATCCAAGATGCCGGGGAGCCGGGTGTGGCCGGAGTGACGGTGATCCTGCGTAATGGTTCGACGTTGTTGCTTCGGACCACGACCACCGATACCAACGGCTTCTACCTATTCACAAACGTCCCCGAGGGCAACTACTTCATCGAGGTCGTTCCGCCGGAGGGCATGACCCTGACATTGCAGGACCAGGGCACTGATGACACCAAGGACTCCGACTTCGACCCTGCCACCGGATTAACTGGTCTCATCGAGTTTGTGATCGACAACTCCGAGGGGCAGCAACGGGCTCTGGTGGTGGTGCCGGCCGCGGCTCCCGTGAACTTGACGTTCGACGCCGGGCTTGTCGGTCCTCCCCCGATCGTGCCTCAAGTGGCTGCATCGGCCATCATCGGGGACACGGTGTTCCTCGACACCAATGGCAACGGCATCCAAGATCCGGGTGAGTCCGGTATCGCCGGCGTAACTGTGATTCTGACGAACACCGTCACCGGGGTCACGATCACGACCGTCACCAATGCCAACGGGCTGTACCTGTTCGCGGCGCTGTCGGCCGGCACCTACACGGTTCATGTGAACCTCTCGACGCTTCCTGCCGGTGTCGCGGCAACGACGCCGGCGTCGGTGAGTGTGAATCTGGCCGAGGCCGCCAGTTTCCTCGACGCCGACTTCGGGTTCGATAACGTCGAGACCCTGCCCGTGACCGGCGCCGAAACCGAGCGACTGGCGTGGATGGCGGTGCTGATGCTGGCGTTGGGAGCGCTGATGATCACCACCACCAAGCGCCGTTACCAAGAGGGCTTCGTGGGGATTGAGACGATTCCGATAGTGCCCGCGCTGAGGGTCCTCTCGGTCGAAGGGCTGCAGACCATCCCGGGTATCGGCCCGGCACTGGCGTCGAAGATCGTTGCCGCACAGAATGATTTGACGACGATCGACGACCTCCTCGCCATACCAGGCCTTGGTAAGACCAGGGCCGCCAAGCTGCGGGATTACCTCACCCGTTAGCCGAGAGAGAGACAACGTGAGAACGCCCCCTCGGTGGGGGCGTTCTCACGTTCGGGCGTGTTGTTGAGCTACAGGCCGGGATTGGCCAGCTTGATGACCGAGAAGACAGCACCTTGGGGGTCCTGCAGGACCGCCATGCGGCCCACCTCCGGGACGTCGAATGACTCCATCAACGCTCTTCCGCCAAGCTCCTTGGCCTTCTCGACACAGCCGTCGCAGTCATCGACCGCGAAGTAGGTACCCCAATAGTTGGCGATCGGGCCCATGTTCTCGTTCTTGGGCATCATCCCCGCGGCCGGGTTTTCGCCGACGTTGAAGCTGGTGTAGGGGCCGTTGGGCGTCTCGTCGGTCTGAGCGCTCCAGCCGAAGGCGTCTGAGTAGAACTTCTGAGCGGTCGCTGTGTCGTCGGTGATCAACTCGTTCCAGGTGAGCGAACCGGGCTCGTTTACCAGCTCCGCACCGATGTGTTCGCCGGCCTGCCACAGTCCGACCGCCGCACCGGTTGGGTCGGTAACGAATGCCATTCGACCGGCCTCCATCACATCCATCGGTTCCATCATGATGTTGCCACCTGAGGCTTTCACCTTCGCTGCGGCCTCGTCGACGTTGTCGACATTGATGTAGGTGTTCCACATCGAGGGGGCTCCAGCCATCGCCGGCGGCTGAGGCCCGGCACCGGCTACTGCCTTGCCGTTCTTGGTGAACATCGTGTAATCGACGCCCTGTTCGGTTGGCTGATCGGTGGCCTCCCACCCGAAGATGGCGCTATAGAAATCCTTGGATCCCGCTACGTCGGTCGACGAGAGGTCGATCCAGCTGGGTACGCCGTGTGCGTAAGAGGTTCTTTCCGACACGTTGTCTCCTTTCGTTCGTCCTGAACAATGCTATACGTCGGCGAGCCTTGGCCGCCCGGAGCTAGCGGTCTGAGAGGAGCCGTGGCGGGACGACGTACATGATCTGGCCGCTGTTTCGCCCACACTGGCTCCAGGTGCCGATGTCGATTCCGACAGCCGTGGCGGTGGCCATCCGCACCGAGCCGCCCGTTATGAACTGCACGAGCGACGACCAGGTCGGTTCGTGGCCAACGAATACCGCCCGCTGCAATGTGGGGTCGGTATGGCGGATCAACTCGATGGCCTGCTCCACCCCGGCGCCGTACAACTCCTCGGTGACCTTGATCGATGCGCTCCATTCGCCTGCCGCGGCGGCCAACTCGGCTGTCGTACGCGCTCGCACGGCCGAGGACGTGACCACCAGATCTGGCTCCTGTCCCATGGTGGTCAGCAGCCCCCCGATCGAGGCGGCGGCGCTGGCGCCGCGATCGTTGAGGGGCCGATCGTGGTCGGAGCCGTAGTCGGCATCCCAGTCCGATTTGGCGTGCCGTAACAGGATGAGCCGGACCACTAGATCGCCACCCACATTCCCGGGAAATCGGTAACCAAACCGTTTTCATCCACCGTGAGCTCCGTTGGGTCATCACCGACCGAGTAGCGATACACGCCTTCCTCTACTCGTTCGTATCGCTGTTGCTCACGCCGTATCTCGTTGTTCGGGAAGTCGACGTAGGCGGCCGAGATGTCGGTCGCGGCGCCAACCTCCAGGCCGAGACGGCGAATGGGCAGGGTGTTGGCGGCCGGGGTGAAGCCCAGGTCGACGTCGAGGCAACCGTCGAGCTCAGGAAGGCTCTCGTCGCCAACACTCCAGTGCCCCTCTCCGTCGGACTTAAGCGAGAGCCTGCGATCTCCGCTCGGCCCTTGCAGGTGAGCGGCGACGACCCGGGTCCGCCAGCTGCCGTCGGTGATGACGGTGTAGCGAATGTCGTAGGAGTCCCCACCGCTAACCACCAACGCGGTGCCGGCCAGGCGGTACCCGGCGGCATCGGGTTCGAGCACGCATCTGTCGTGGCCTTCGAGGTCGAGCCGTCGCCAGAACGCTGTGGTCATATCTCCTCCTCGCTATAACTATGCACTCTTCGAACCTTTGAGGCCAACCGTGAGTATCTCCAATCGGGTCGCCGGGGTTGCTCCTTCGGCCACCGTCGCCATCACCGAACGAGCCAAAGCGCTGCGTGCTGCGGGCGAGGACGTTATCGGATTCGGAGCGGGTGAGCCCGACTTCCCGACGCCCGACCATATCGTGGCCGCAGCCCGAGAGGCAGCGGGGGACGCCGCCAACCATCGTTACACCCCAACCGCAGGCCTTCCCGAACTGCGCCAGGCGATCGCCACCAAGACACAGCGCGACTCCGGGTACATCATCGAGCCGTCACAGGTGTTGGTAACCAATGGCGGCAAACACGCTGTCTACGAGGCATGCCTCACTCTGCTCGACCCGGGAGATGAGGTGCTATTGCTCGCTCCATACTGGGTCAGTTATCCCGAGATCGTGAAGCTGGCAGACGCAGTCCCCGTAGAGGTGTTCGCCGGGGATGAGCAGGGTTTTCTGGTGACCGTCGACCAACTCGAAGCCGCACGCACCGAACGCACCAAGCTGTTGGTCTTTGTTTCGCCATCTAACCCGACCGGCGCGGTCTACAACCCGGACCAAGTAGAAGCCATCGGGCGATGGGCCGCCGAGCACGGCATATGGGTACTGACCGACGAGATCTACGAGCACCTCATATACGACGAGGCCGTCGCCAGGTCGCTGCCGGCGCTGGTGCCAGAGCTAGCCGAGCGATGCGTGGTCGTGAACGGGGTGGCTAAGAGCTATGCCATGACCGGATGGCGAGTGGGATGGATGATCGGCCCGGTGGAGGTGGTCAAGGCGGCCACCAAGCTGCAATCTCAGATGACGACGAACGTCGCCAACGTGTCCCAGCGAGCAGCGATAGCGGCAGTGAGTGATGATCTGTCGGCGACGGAAGCCATGAGGAAGGCCTTCGACGTGAGACGACAGACCATGCACCGCATGCTCAACGAGATCGATGGAGTGGACTGTGTGGAGCCAAACGGTGCCTTCTACGCGTTC
>JAOTWH010000189.1 GCA_029863035.1 Acidimicrobiia bacterium
TCCACCCCGTCCCGGCATCAATGCTGAGACGGAGGTGAGATGACAGATACCCCTTTTAAGCGGGTCGGCCCCCGGGTCGACTTCCCTGCGCTCGACCACAAGATCCTCAAGCTGTGGGAAGAGACCGACGCCTTCGCCCTCTCCGTTGAACAACGCTCGGCAGAACGCGAGTACACGTTCTACGACGGTCCTCCATTCCCCACCGGCAGCCCCCACTTCGGGAATCTGCTGGCGGGGGTGCTAAAGGATGTCGTTCCGCGCTATTGGACCATGCGCGGTTATCGCATCGAACGACGCTTCGGGTGGGATACTCACGGTCTTCCCATCGAGATGGAGGTGGAGAATCAGCTCGACCTGAACGGTCCAACCGCCATCGGCGCATTCGGCGTCGACCGGTTCAATGAGGCGTGTCGCGCCCTCGTAACCGAGAACACCGAGGTATGGGAACAGATCACTCGCCGTATCGGTCGTTGGGTCGACTTCCGAAACGACTTCAAGACAATGGACACCGACTTCATGGAGTCGGTCTGGTGGGTGTTCAAGACCTTGTGGGACAAGGGCCTCATCTATCAGGACTTCAAAGTGGTGCCCTACTCGTTCGGCGCCACGACGCCTCTGTCGAACTTCGAGGCGAACATGGATTACCGCGACGTGGAGGATCCATCCATCACCGTGCGCCTGACGATCGTTTCCGACCACGGCAAGGCCACCAAGGGCGATCAACTCCTCATCTGGACTACGACGCCATGGACCCTGCCTGGCAATTTGGCTATCGCGGTGGGCGAAGGCGTCTCGTACTCCAGAGTGCAGGGCGCCATCGACGGCAAGAGAAGCGTCTATTGGCTGGCAACCGAGCTGGTGTCGGACTACTTCGACGATGAAGCCGAGGTGCTGGCCTCCGCCGTTGGATCAGAGCTGATAGGCCTCAACTATGAACCTCCGTTTCAGTACTTCGCCGAGGAGCGGGACCGGGGCGCGTTCCGGGTAATCGCTTCGCCGGATGTGAACACGGAAGAGGGAACCGGCTTGGTGCACATGGCGCCCGCCTACGGGGAGGCCGATTTCTACGCGCTACAGAACGCCGGACTCGACGTGATGCTCGACCCGATCGATGCGGAGGCCAAGTTCACCGAGGCGGTTCCAGAGGTCCAGGGCCAGAACGTCAAAGACGCAGATTCCACCCTCATCGGACTGCTCGCCGAGTCTGGCAAGCTCGTCCGTTCTGCCCGCATCACGCACTCCTATCCATTCTGCTGGCGCACCAGCACCCCGCTCATCTACAAGGCGATTCCAACCTGGTACGTGGCAGTGGAGCAGTTCAAGGGGCGCATGGCTGAGCTCAACAAGACCATCCACTGGGTGCCGGAACATGTCGGCGCCAATCGGTTCGGCAACTGGCTGGAGGACGCCCGCGACTGGGCCATAAGCCGCAACCGTTATTGGGGGAGCTGCATACCCGTATGGGAATGCGACGAGTGCGCCGAGCGAGCCTGCATTGGCTCGATCGACGACCTGGAGGCGAGGTCCGGAGTGCGTCTCACGGATCTCCACAGCCACAACGTGGACCCCGTCACCTTTGCCTGTACCGAGTGCGAAGGGACGATGATTCGGGTACCCGAGGTGTTGGATTGCTGGTTCGAATCGGGATCGATGCCGTACGCCCAGCTCCATTACCCGTTCGAGAACGAGGAGAGGTTCGGGCAGCGATTCCCCGCCGACTACATCGCCGAAGGGCTCGATCAGACCCGGGGATGGTTCTACACCCTGGTCGTGCTGGCCGCCGCCCTGTTCGACGAGGTTCCGTTCAAGAACTGCGTGGTCAACGGACTGATCCTGGCAGAGGACGGACGCAAGATGTCGAAGTCTCTTCGCAACTACGAGGACCCATACGACGTCATCGGCCTGCACGGCGCAGACGCGTTGCGGGCGTTCCTCATCAACTCCCCGGTGATGCGGGGCGAGACGCTGCGCTTCTCTGAAGCTGGAGTGCGAGATGTGGTGCGCAGCGTGATGCTTCCTCTGTGGAACGCCTACTCCTTCTTCACCACATACGCCGAAGCTGACGGCATCACCCCATCGGATCTCACCACTGCACCGCCACCGCAAGATCGCCCAGAGGTCGACAGGTGGATCCTCTCTGTGCTGCAGTCCCTGATCAAGCTGGTGAACGATCAGATGGAGGGGTATTACCTCTTCGCGGTCGTGCCACCGATGCTGGCTTTCATCGATGACCTGACCAACTGGTACATACGGCGCTCCCGCCGGCGCTTCTGGCGCACCCGAGGCGACGATGACACCGACAAGCTCGCGGCCTTTGCCACCCTTTACGAGGTGCTGGTGACGTTCTCGAAGGTCGCCGCGCCGCTGCTCCCCTTTGTCACAGAGGAGCTGTACCAGGGTTTGGTCCACGACTCAGATGCCCCGATCAGCGTCCACCTCACCGACTACCCCGAGGCCGACGAAGACCTGATCGACGTGGCGCTCGAGACCGAAATGGCGACCGTGCGCACCGCCGTCAACCTGGGCAGGGGCCTGCGCGTAACGGAAGGCCTGCGAGTCCGCCAGCCACTTTCGAAGTTGACCCTGGTGGCCAGGGACCCCAAGCTGCGCGACGCCATGGCCGGGCACTCCTCCCTCATCGCCGAGGAGTTGAACGTCAAGGAGGTCGCGGTAGCTGACCACGAGGACGAGCTAGTTCACCTCACCGCCAAAGCAGACTTCAAGGCGCTTGGCCCCCGTCTTGGCAACAAGGTCAAGGACGTCGCCACAGCCATCGCCGATATCTCCGAAGCTCAGGTCGCGCAGCTACTCGACGGCGACACCTTGGAGATCGGTGGCGAGACCATCACCGCTGGTGACGTGGTGGTGGAGCGCACTCCCCGCTCGGGTCAAGTGGTAGCGTCCGAAGGTGCCGTGACTGTGGTGCTCGACTGCACCCTCACCCCGGAGCTAGAGACCGAAGGCCTGGCCCGCGAGATCGTCAATAAGGTTCAAACTCAGCGCCGAGACCTGGAATTCGACGTGTCAGATCGGATCTCACTGCAGTGGTCATCCGCCGACGAGCAGATCCGCCGAGCCTTCGTCGATTTCGGCGACTTCATCGCCGGCGAGGTGCTGGCGGTCGAAGTGACCGAAGCCGAGGGGGGCGAGGCCTTCGATCTCGCCGGGCGTTCCCTGGCCCTCGAGGTTCAACGAGCAAGTAGCCCCTAGCCGCCGGGTCCTGATGTTCCGCGACCAGCTCAGAGACTTCATCGACGACCTAAGAGGGTTGTTCATCGGCGATCGAACCTTCGGCGACACGGCTCTCCCTCCTGTCGTCTTCGTTGCAGCCCAGCGCCCGCTTGGGGTTGGGTGGGGGGCAGCCTTGGCCCTGGCCGTCGCCATGGTGTTCGTCGTTTGGCGCCGGTCGAAAGGCGGTTCCAGCGTTTACGCATTCGGCGGTATCGCCACAGTCGGGTTCGCCGCCTTCTTCGCGGTGCGCTCGGGAGAGGCTGAGGATTTCTTCATCCCCGGAATCGTGTCAGCGTTCTTTTGGGCCGGCGCAGGAACGATCTCTATCGCACTGCGGCGTCCGTTCCTCGTCTTCGCCAGTGCCTTCTATCGAAAGTGGCCTCTCAATTGGTATTGGCGAAATGACGTTCGGCCCGCCTATAGCGTCGTCTCGATGTGGTGGGTGATCTACAACCTCGGCCGCGGCGTGGGCCAGTTTTGGCTTTACAGCGACGATCGGGTGGAGCTTCTGCTGACTTTCAAGTTGCTGTCGAGTTACCCGGTCTCGGTGCCGCTGGCCTTTGCCGCCTACGTCTACGGGAACCGCAAGTTGCACCGCCTTGGTGGCCCGAATGTTGATGAGTTTCGCCTGGCAAAGGGCCCACCGTTCGCCGGGGGCCAGCACGGTTTCTAGCTTCTCGTTGCTCGTTGCTCGTTCCTCGTTTCTCGTTCCTCGTTTCTCGTTGCTCGTTTCAGTGGCAAAACAGAGGGACCTGCCGCTCCGCCGGGCAAGTGTTAACAGATGACGCGCTGCAGGATGCTCAGGCCAACGATCAGGATCA
>JAOTWH010000190.1 GCA_029863035.1 Acidimicrobiia bacterium
GGAGCCCTTGCTCTTCCGTTCGTTGGACGCTGGGTGGACCGGGTCGGATCGCGCCGGGCCATGACGTTGATAGGCCTCGCTTTCGCTTCCGGACTCGTGGTCATGAGCGGGGTCAGGGGTTTCGTCACGCTGGCAGCCGGTTTCACGCTGATTCGGTGGCTGGGGCAGGGTTCGTTGTCGCTGGTGAGCACAGTTGCCGTTACACATTGGTTCGAGCGCAAGCGGGGTCTCGTCTTTGGGTTCATGATGACGGCGGTGAGCGCCCTGATGAGCCTGGCGCCGATAGCACTGAATCTCGCGATCGAGGCATACAGCTGGAGGACGGCTTGGTTGCTAGCAGCGCTGAGCGTGTTGCTCGTGGTGGTACCCATCGGCTATTTCGGAATAATCGATCGGCCGTCCGAAGTTGGCCAGCAGCCCGATGGTGATGTCGCCCACGCTGCCGATGCTGTCAAGAAACCCGTGGCCCGATCTCACTCGAGACGAGAAGCCGTGAGCGAGGTTCGGTTCTGGTTGTTGAGTATCACCGTGGCAACCACCGCAATGCTGGTTACCGCCCTCAACTTCCATCAGATCTCGATACTCGGCGAGGCTGGTTTGACATCCACCGAGGCCGCCACCATGTTCCTTCCGCAGGTAGTTGGGGCGATCCTGGCGGGGATGGTTGTCGGTGTCTTGTCCGATCGAGTGCGGGTTCGGTTCCTGCTGGCGGCATCGATGGCCCTGATGATGATGGCGCTGTTGCTCATCCAAGTGGTGGAGCCGGGCTGGCAGGTGGTGCTGTACGCGGTGACGCTGGGTGCAGCCTCCGGAGCCCAGCGGCCGCTAGCGGCGACCGTTTTACCGCGCTGGTTCGGTCTGGCCAACATCGGAGCCATCGCAGGTGTGTCGACCTTCATCGGTGTCGGTGCCTCGGCGGTCGGTCCAGTTGCTTTGTCGGTGATGCGGAGCGCGACGAGTGGCTACAGCTCCGTTGCTCTCTTGTTGGCAGTCATCCCGCTGGCCGTAGGAGTGGCGTCGCTAGCTCTCGCCCGGTCGAACCCCCCTACGTCACAGGAGTGAACGGCCACCGTCGCTAGCGTCTCGCCTCATGTCCGAATCCACGCTGAAGTCGGTCTTTTGGGCAGGAGTGGTCAATATCTCGCCCATCTTGATCGGTGTGATCCCATTCGCGCTGATCGCAGGAGTTGCTGCGGTCGACGCAGGGCTCGACAGCTTCGCGGCCTATGCGCTGTCGCCCTTGGTTTTTGCCGGGGCTTCGCAGTTGGCGGCGGCAGATCTCATCGGTCGCGACGCTTCGTTAGCGGTCATCGTGTTGACCGTATTGGTCATCAACTCCCGCATGGTGATGTATTCGGCATCGATGGCGCCGCACTTCGTTAAAGCTTCGATCGGGCGCAAAGCGGCCATCGCGTACTTGCTCACCGACCAGGCGTTCGCGGTTTCCATTCTGCGACTCGAGGAACGTAACGAGGAGCTTGGGGTCCGTGTCGCCTACTACCTGGGTGCGGGGCTGGGCCTGTGGACCACCTGGCAAGCGGCTTCGTTGGCGGGGGTGCTCATCGGTGCCGGAGTTCCAAGCGAGTGGTCGCTCGACTTCGCCGTTCCCCTGGTCTTCATGGCGCTCACGTTTCTAGCCATCAAGGACAGGACGACGCTGGTGGCGGCGGTGGTGGGAGCAACAGTTGCGGTGGCAGCGTTCGACTTGTCGTACAACCTTGGTTTGCCATTGGCTGCGTTGACAGGCATTGGAGCTGGGTTGGCATTCGAGATGAGGTGGGCCAAGTGACGACCATCAGCTCGGGGGAGATCTGGGTGGTGATCTTCGTTGCTGCCGCCGGGACCTTTGCCCTGCGGTTCTCGTTCGTCGGGGTTCTCAAGCGAGGACCCGAAGAGATCCCCGATCTGGCCAGGAGGGCTCTGCGCCTCATTCCTGCCGCCGTGATGGCCGCACTTGCCGTGACCGGCATCACTAATCCTGAGGTGAGCTTCGACCCCTGGAACGAGAGGATGTTGGCGGCGTTGCTCGCGGCCGTGGTGGCGTGGCGGACCAAGAACGTTGTCGCAACCATCGCAGCGGGAATGGCCGCTTTGTGGGTACTGCAGGCGCTGGTCTAGGAGTTAGGAAAGCAGTTCATCGAAACCGGGTCGGCGCACATCGGGTAGCCCCGAGTCGTCGATGACCTCGATGCCGGCTCCTGCCATGCGGGCCTCCGCTTGACCAAGCAAGCGTCGCAACCGATCAACCTGGTGAGTGAGCCTGTTGACTTCTCCTCTCAGCTTGAGGATGCGACGAACTCCCTCGAGGTTCACTCCCTGGGCCGTCAATTCCAAGATGAGCGCCAGCCGGGCGATGTCTTCATCTGAGTAACGTCTGGTCCCGCCCGGGGTGCGATAGGGGGAGATGAGGCCTCTTCGTTCGTAGATCCGGAGAGTTTGGGGGTGAACGCCCGACAACCGGGCCGCCACCGAGATGATGTAAACCGCTTCCTCGCGCCTCGCAGTCACCTTCACACCCCCAGGTGGGATCGTGGATTGCGGGTCTTGTCGTGGCTGCGGAGCTGCTCGAGCAGGTTCTGTTCCTCTGGCGAGAGGTCCTTGGGAACAGCCACTTCGACCGTCACCAGCAGATCACCGATCATTTCTTTGGTGCTGACTCCCTTGCCTCGGACCCGAAAGGTCTTGCCGGTTGTCGAACCGGCCGGCACCCGCACCTTGACCGGGTCTCCCAAGGTTGGCACGTCGATCTCGGCCCCGAGCGCGGCTTCGGCGTACGTGATCGGGACTTTGACTCGTAGGTTGGCGCCGGAGCGGCGGAAGATGGGGTGACCCGCAACGTGCACACGCACGTAGAGGTCCCCCGGTTGCCCACCATTGCTACCGGGGACGCCCTTGGCCCGCACTTTGATGGTGGCGCCGTCGGCCACGCCGGCCGGCACCTTGACCCTGACCTGGCCACTGGCACCGGTGATGGCCTTGGTCACACCGCTGATCGATTCATGGAAGGTGAGGTTGAGATCCGTGCTGACGTCTCGACCCTGGGAGCGAAAAGCCCCGCCGCCGCCCTGGCCGAAAAGACCGCCCAACAGGTCGCCCAGGCCGCCCGACATGAAGTCGCCCATGTCCTCCACCCGGACGTACTGATTGCCGCCGCCAGGTGCTCCGACGAATTCGCCGCGGCTGAATGCGTCTCTTGCCTCGTCGTATTCCTTCCGTTGCTGAGGATTGCCCAAGACCTCATAGGCCTCGTTGGCCTCCTTGAACTTGCGCACTGCCTCTTCGTTGTCCGGGTTGGCGTCGGGGTGGTGCTGTTGAGCCAGCTTGCGGAAGGCCTTCTTTATGTCCTTTTCGGAAGCGTCGCGCCCAACGCTAAGAGTGGAGTAGTAGTCCTTCTCCAGCCACTCTCTACGCATGGTCGACAGCAACCAGCGTGGGGCGAACCACCTTGCCGCCAAGCGTGTAGCCGCGTCGCAGCTCGCTGGTCACAACCAAGTTGCCGTCCCCAGCGACCGGGGCTTGGACCGCCTCATGGAGCTCTGGATCGAAGGGCTCACCGAGTGAATCGATGGGCGCCAGACCCTCTTTGGCCAAGGTGTCGAACAGCAACTGGTAGGTGCTTCGCATTCCGGTGAGCAGCTTCTCTTCGGATGGGCTTTGTGCTTCGTGCGTGAAGGCGATGTCGTAGGAATCGAGGACGAGCAGTAGCTCAAGCACCAAGCGCTTGGTGGAGCCCGCCACCAGCTCGGCCTGTTCGCGCTGAATTCGCTTGCGATAGTTGTCGAAGTCGGCCGCCACTCGCTGCAGGTCGTCGAGATAGGACTCCGACTCGCCACGGGCTTCCATCAGCGCCGTCATCAGAACCTCGACGGCCTGTTCCGGGTCGTCGGGCACCTCGATGCCGGCGGAGTCGGTGGTGGCGACCAACTCGGCCTCCACCACCTCCGCTTCGTTCACTGCTGCGTCGTCGTCGGGCTGCTCGTCGGCGGTGTGATCGCTCACGAGCCGTTCCCGTCGTCGCCGATCTCGGCTTCGACG
>JAOTWH010000191.1 GCA_029863035.1 Acidimicrobiia bacterium
GTGGCAGGAGCCAGGAACGTGATCTCCCTCTCGATCCCCTCGCCGCCGGCGAATTGGCCCGGCCCCCCGCTGTCGCGTCGTAACCGATAGGCGGTGACCTTGAATGGATAGTGCGTCGAAAGTGACTCGACTGGTGTGTTGAGCGTGTTGGTCATGCCGGTGTGGATTCCCGACTGGCCTGCCTTTCCGGGTCTGCCCCCTTGCCCGCCCCCAACGGTCTCGTAGTAGGCGAAGTCATCTGAACCCACCAAAACATTGTTCATCGTGCCCTGCGATGCGGCGGGAACTCGGTCGGGCGCAGCCTGCGCCAGAGCTCCAAGCAGGACATCGGCGATCCGCTGGCTGGTCTCGACGTTGCCTGCCGCCACCGCCGCCGGGGGCGATGCTGCCACCAGGCTGGAAGGGGGAACGGTGAGCTGCAGCGGGCGGTAACAACCGCCGTTGGCAGGGATGGTTGGGTCGGTGGCCACCCGCACCGCGTAGTAGAGGCAGGATCGCGTCACCGCCTCGACGGCGTTGATGTTGCCCTCGATCTGCGGGGAAGTGCCTGAGAAGTTGGCCTGGAGAGTCCCACCCTCGATGGTTACCAGCACTTCGATAGGTAGGTCTTGGTCTCCCCACTCCATGACGTCGACGAAGGCGTAGCTGCCGTCTGGAAGGTGGGAAAGAGCAGCCTCCATGCGCCGTTCGCCGTAGTCGAGCAACTCGGCGGCCATCGCACCAAAACCATCCGGGTCGGAACCGCTGAGCTGGCCGAGCCTGATGGCTCCGGCTTCATTGGCGCCAAGCTGAGCGGAGAGGTCGCCACGTCGTTCGTCAGGTGTACGAGTTGCCGCCAGGAACGGCTCAATGAACTCGTCGTGCCATTCACCAGCCACGACCGCCACGACCGGGGGAACGCGGTGCCCTTCCTGGTCGACGTCGGTTGCGTGAGCGGGCATCGATCCGGGGGCTTCTCCGCCGACATCGGCGTGGTGGGCTCGATTGGCGGCCCAACCCACAAGGCGTCTCCCAACGTGCACCGGGCGCACCAATGTGAGGTCGTTGAGGTGGGTTCCGCCAAAGTAGGGGTCGTTGACCGCGAACTGTGTTCCGGGGGCTACGTCGGTGCCGAAGGTATTGAGCACGGCCGCCACCGATGCAGGCATCGAACCCAGGTGCACAGGGATGTGCTCTGCTTGGGCCAGCATCTCTCCGGCAGGTGTGAACAAGGCAGCCGAGCAGTCCGCTCGCTCCTTGATGTTCGGCGAGTAGGCGGTGCGTCTCAGCACGATCCCCATCTCCTCCGCGATGCCCGAGAGCCGGTTCCGCCCTATCTCCAATGCAACTGGATCTGCTGTCACCACGACACCTCTATAGCGCCGCTCGAGTGGACGGTGCCTCTCTCTCGCGGCCCGAGATACGTAGTGGCCTCCGGCTCCTCGACAATGGCTGGGCCCACGACCTCTGTTCCGGGCGTCAACCCCGGTCGCCACCACACATCGGAATCGAAGTCGCCCTGCGCTGTGTGGATCATGCGGGTTCCCCGCGAGGCTTCACCGCTTGGTCGAATGGCCGGCAGGTCATGCCACGACAGGGGTGCGGGTTGAGTGGCCTCGGCGCGCACAGTTACCACTTCGACCGGGTCTTCGGGTCGAGCGAAACCGTTGCGCTCATGATGCAGTCGGTGAAACCGCTGCTCCAGAGCATTGCGGCCTCCGCCCGGCTCGTAGGGGACAGCGATCTCGTGGGATTGCCCCAGGTAGCGGGCGTCCACCAATGATGTGGTCGACATCTCGGTGACCTCGGTCGTGGCGCCAAGCTCAGCAGCGGCAACACCTCGAACCTGTTCCACGGCCTTGTCGAGCTCCTCGCCGACGCCGAGGCTGCGGGCGGCATCAGCCCTGGCCGGGGCCAGTAGCAAGCCGAGGGCGGAGAACACCCCCGCATGAGGAGGGATGACGACTCCCGCCATGGCAAGACGTTTCGCCAGCGAAGTCGCGTGAAGACCACCGGCTCCGCCGAATGAGATCAGGGTGGCCTGTCGAGGGTCCACACCTTCTTCCACCGAAACGGCGCGGATCGCTCGAGCCATGTTCTCTTCGATCACCGCGACCATGCCCTCTGCAACGGCCAGAGGATCGAGTCCGTTGAGCTCCAGAGCGGCTGCCGCCGCTGCGCCGGACAGGGACAGACCGTCCGCAAGCGTTGTCGCAGAGCTCAACCTTCCGAGCGCAAGGTTGGCATCCGTGACGGTCGGATCGAGACCCCCTCGCCCGTAACTGGCCGGTCCAGGATGAGCTCCGGCGCTGAGAGGTCCTGCCTTGAGAGCGCCTCCCGGGTCGACCCAACCAATGCTGCCGCCACCGGCTCCCACGGTGTGCACCGCGACGGATGGCATGCGACACGGATAGCCATCGATCGATCGCTGGTACGTCACCTCGGGCCTACCTGAATCGATCCTGCTGACGTCAGTCGATGTCCCACCCATGTCGAAGGAGATCACACGATCGAGGCCGAGCAGGGTGCCGAGTGAGGCTGCCGCCACTGTTCCGCCAGCCGGTCCAGAGAGAAGGATCGATGACGGCAGTTGCGAGGCGCGAGCCGCGTCGATAGTGCCGCCGGATGAGCGCATCACGCCGATCTTGGCGACACCCTGCGCCGCCAGGCGCTGGCTGAGGTTGGCAAGGTACGCCCCGACGGCGGCCGAGAGGTACGCGTTGAGTACCGTCGTCGAGGTGCGCTCGTACTCGCGGAACTCGGGTGCAACTCGCGAGGACAGTGATATCGGTATGCCGGGCAGTCGCTCACTCAGAGCCGCCCCGATGGCCTGTTCGCTCGTGTCGTCTGCGAAGGAGTACAGCATCGCAACGGCCACGGCTTCAGGGTCAAGTTCCTCAACAGCGTGGATTGTTTCCTCTAAGAGGTTCGGTCGGAGCTGCCCCCGATCTCCCCTTGCCACCAAGGGATGGGGCCGGTCGGCCATTGGGTCATACAGCGAAGGGCGATTCTGGCGTCCGATCTCGATGATGTCGTCGAACCCGTCGGAGCCCACCAGCACCGTCCTCGCGCCTTTCCGCTCCAACAACGCGTTGGTGGCAACGGTGGTGCCGTGGATGAAGCGCTCCACCTCGGAGTGGAGAGATGTCACTGCTTGGATTGCGCCCTGTGCCGGTTGAGAGGTGGTGCTCACCTTGGCGGTAGTGAGTTGATCTCCGTCCCAGGCCACCAGGTCGGTGAAGGTGCCTCCGACGTCTACGCCGACAAGCACTGCCAGTTACGATGCCGGGGAGCCGGAGCGAAACATGCCAGTCCAGATCAGCCCAACACCCAACCCCAATGCCTTGAAGTTCGAGGTGGGGATCGACGTTGGCGGCCCCAAGACCTTCGCCGCTGGCCAGGATGTGGACGATCCCCTGGCAGCCTCGCTGCTCGAACTGGAAGGAGTCACATCGGTGTTCATGAGCGTCGACTTCGTGACCCTCACCAAGATGCCGGAAACGACGTGGGAGGGTGTAGTCGAGGGGGCCCAAGCTCTCATTGCGTCTCACTTCGGCGTGTAGGGAGGGCGATCACCGCCCAGAGCGTACCGGCTAGACGCCGGCCGGCCTCAGGGGACCAAGCGCCGAACCGGATGACGGCAGCGGGACCCAAGAAGGTCTAGGAGCCGTCCGAGAACATCTCTTCGCAATTGGGGCCGAACCTGCTGAGACCCAGCCGATAGGGTTGACGTCGGGATCGTCGTAAGAGTCCATGGGCGAGGGGACGGGAACCCATCCGAGTTCGCCCACCTGATCGCGGAGTCTTCGGATGCGCCCGGGGGACGCTCCGACATAGATGTCCGAGATCTCATAATGCTTCAGGCTGGCGAGAATCATCACCGTTCCTCATCCCTCATCGGTGATAAGGGCCGCGGCGGCACAATCACCCTCGTCGCTCACGAATACTTCACCAGCCTGCCAACCGAGGTCTGGCCTGAAACCACCTAGGAACAC